>JBAYHB010000114.1:0-4079 GCA_041666365.1 Candidatus Babeliales bacterium
CACAACTTGTCAAAAATGTGTGCGTGCCGGTGGTAAACATAACGATCTTGACCAGGTAGGCTTTACCGCTCGCCATCTGACATTTTTTGAAATGTTGGGTAACTTTTCATTCGGTGATTACTTTAAAAAAGAAGCAATCCAAAACGCCTGGGACTTGTTAACCAAAGAATTACACCTCCCAGCTGAAAAGCTCTACATTACGGTGTATAAAACCGATGATGAAGCCTACAATCTTTGGCATGCCATGATCGGTGTCCCCGCTGATCATATTTCACGCCTTGGAGAAAAAGATAATTTTTGGCAGATGGGGGACACGGGTCCTTGTGGACCATGTACCGAAATTTATGTCGACCGCGGTGCTCATCGTGGGTGCGGAAGTTCAGAATGTGCGCCTGGGTGTGATTGCTCTCGTTACACTGAAATTTGGAATCTTGTTTTTATGCAGTACAACCGCCAGGCCGATGGAACTCTGCTTCCGCTGACACAAACGGGTGTTGATACAGGTATGGGACTTGAACGTTTGTGTATGATCATGCAGGACAAGGATACAGTTTTTCATATAGACGCTTTTGCTGGTCTGATAAAACATATCGAAGAAATTTCGAAAATGTCTTATGAGAAATCTGATGATAATCTTAAAGCAGCTTTCCATGTGGTGGCCGAACACGTACGCGCTGCTAGCCTTTTAATCGCTGACGGCTGCTCTCCTTCTAACGATGGCCGCGGCTATGTATTACGCAAAATTATTCGTCGTGCTGCCCTGTTTGCCCAAAAACTCTCTTCTGATAACAGACTATTTTCGCAGCTTGCGGTGGTCTTTATCGATCTTATGAAAGAGGTTTATCCTGAACTTGAAACTAATAAAAATTTGATTATCGGTGTTCTTGATAGCGAAGTTGATCGTTTTGCCGTCAACCTCGTTCAAGGGCAGAATATTTTACAACGATACATAGCAGAACAGGTTGCTCATGGCGCAACAGTTTTGCCCGGCCAGCAAGCATTTAAGCTTTATGATACCTACGGTTTCCCTTGTGAGCTGACTGAATTACTTGCCAAGGAAAAAGGCTTTTCTGTTGATAAAGAAGGGTTTGAATCGTGTATGCAACGTCAACAAGAGCAATCGGGGAAAAAGTGTAGCGATCAAAACAGCGACATTGAGATTCCATCGACCCTTTCAACCAAGTATGTTGGGGATACTTCATTTGACGTAACGACGACCATACTTTTTGTGCAAAACGCTCCCGATGGTGGAAGTTGGATCGTAACAGAACAAACGCCTTTTTATGTTGAATGTGGTGGCCAAGTCGGTGACAAAGGTACGGTGATCATTAATCAAGAAACGTTTAATGTAGTTGAGCTTCGTAAAGTGGGCGATGTCCATGCCCCTGCGATTGCCGTCAAAATTATCCCTGCCGGTCCTCACGCTACACCGGTTACTGTCAATGTGGGTATGAGCGTCCGTTGTGTTGTTGATAAAGAAGCTCGCTTGAGTACTGCTCGCAATCATACAGCGACACATCTCCTCCAGGCTGCCTTGATGCAGACATTGGGCAAACAGGTTAAGCAGGCAGGCTCTTTGGTCAACGAAGCCTGTTTGCGTTTCGATTTCACCCATAATGAGGCCTTAAGCAAGGAACAAATTAAACAGGTTGAGGTCATTATCAATCAACAGATTATGGATAACGTTGCCGCGACGATTTATGAAACAACATTGGATGATGCTAAAGCCAAGGGCGTGATATCATTTTTTGGGGAAAAATATAATCCTGAACGCGTTCGTGTTGTTGATATTCCTGCCGTTTCAGCTGAATTGTGTGGTGGAAGTCATATAAGCTGTACCGGCCAAATTGGTTCTTTTAAAATAATCAGCGAAGTGTCCCTTGCAACTGGCACCAGGCGTATTACCGCTGTGACCGGTTGCCAAGCTCTTGCGACGTTTCAAGCGTCTTTTGCAGCCGTTAAAAAGTTAAGCGAAGATTTTAAAGTTAAAAACGAAGATGTTATCCCCGTGGTTACCAAGCTCCAGCAGCAATGTGGAGCTCTTCAAGATCAGGTCAAACAAATGCGAAAACAGCTTTTGGGCGCGCGCGTTCCAGAGATTCTATCTTCAATAGTCCATATAGCAGGAGTCCCCTTCTATTTCGGAGAATTTGAAGGGATTGGAATGGATGATGTACGTCAGCTGTGCCAAGACGTTGAAAAGAAGACGCCAGGCTTTTATGTGCTTGTAAACAAAGAAGCACAAGGTGGTCGCGTTACCATTCTTGCCTATGCGGCTAAAGGCGTTGAGACGTCTATAGACTTGAAGAAATTTTTGACGTTACTACGTGAAAAGTTTGGGATAAAGGGTGGCGGTAGCGCGTCATTGGTACAAGGCGGCAGTCCATATCTTCCAGACGGTTTGAGGCAAGAAATCGAGGCGTGGCTTGCTGCTCGTTAGGCCAAGGATTGCGCATCCTGGAATTGACTTTTTTGTCAAACAGCCTAGTATTAACCTTTTCCGGCAGTGGGGTATGAGGGTGCCTTTTCCTGGTTTTAAATAAAACATGATGGTTGATAATTTAATTTCGGCAAACAAAAAAGCCGGATGGTTTGTATTTTTAAGGTAAGAGTAAGTTTAAGGGACTTGATCCAATGAGCAATAGAATTGTGAGCATTTTGTGGGGAGATCTCCGTGGTGGGGAACTCAAAAAGTTTGTGCTTTTGGCACTTGGCTTTTTTTGCTTGATTGGTTCTTGGTGGCCGCTTAAAACGCTCAAAGACGGAGTTTTCATCAACCTTGTTGGGGCTCACTATCTTCCTCTGGCCAAAATGCTTTCGCTTGCCCTCTTTTTCCCGATGGTACTATTGTATTCAAAGCTTGTTGACCAAGTTTCTAAACAAAAACTGATTTACTTTTTTATCACATTTTATGGGAGCATAGGATTAGTTTTTGTCTATTTTCTTCATGACCCGGTGATTGGTCTTGGCAATCTTGCCGTTGGTCCCCACCGTTGGTTGGGTTGGGCATTCTTTGTGTATGCTGAAAGTTTTATTTCGCTCATGTTGTCGCTGTATCAATCATTCATCAATGATATTCTTACACCTGAATCTGCAAAAAAGGGATACGGGCTGATTATTTTTGGCGCGCAATTTGGTGGATTTCTCTTCACCTTACTGGGGAATTTTCTTTCAAGTGACCCGTCGCTCTATATCCAGCGCGTTCCATTGATCGCCTTCATTTCAATTATGATGATTTTTATGATTGCGATTATCGTGTTTATTCTTGAACATAGCGTTGAACGCAAACACTTACAGGGCTATCAAGAGCATGTTGAAGCTATCGATGGAGTTCAACAACAAAAAACTGAAAACATAGGATTTCTTGAGGGCCTACGTTTGTTGTTTACTCATGCCTACGTTGCCGGTATTTTTGGGCTTATCTTTTTCCAAGAACTTATTTCAACGCTCATGGGTTTCCAGATGTCCCTGTTGGTTGAATCGACGATTAAAGATCCAGGTATGGTGAATAAATTTTTATTCGATTTTGCGTTTGCTGTGCAAGCGATTGCTTGTTTATTTGGGCTTCTTGGTACATCATTTTTCCAAAGAAATTTTGGCATTCGCTTCTGCTTGACCTCCTATCCAATTTTTCTTGGCATGTTTATTATCGCCTATCTTTATAGTCCCACCCTATCGACAATCTTTTATGTAATGCTCATTGCCAAGGCGCTTAACTTTGCCTTTAATCAGCCTGCCAAGGAAGTGCTCTACATTCCAACATCACGCGATATCAAATATAAATCAAAGGCATGGATTGATATGTTCGGCTTGCGTTTTGCCAAAGCAAGCGGATCATTCTTTAATCAATTTGCCGGCGCTGTTGTTGCTTATTCAGGATTTTTTGCGATTGGGCTGATCGCAGTTTGGACCGTTCTTGGAAGCAAGTTGG
Source organism: Candidatus Babeliales bacterium (assembly GCA_041666365.1). Lineage (GTDB taxonomy): Bacteria > Babelota > Babeliae > Babelales > RVW-14 > JBAYHB01. The sequence goes on from JBAYHB010000114.1 coordinate 3,932, forward strand.
GTTCGGTGTTCAAAAAGACCGTCGATAACAACCGTATCATTGGCTAAGCAGGACTCTGAACAAAATTGAAAACACCGATTCAAACAATGTTATAGGAAACGCATAATTAATTTTTTGAGGCGATTTTGCGGTTGCATCAGTACGATCG
>JBAYHB010000115.1:0-4005 GCA_041666365.1 Candidatus Babeliales bacterium
ATGTAAACGTCGACATAGGTCTCTCCTTTTTTGTGATTAGAACCTAAAATTGGAGAATCGCCTATGTCTTTTTATTCGTCAATTCATTTAATTCTTAAATTGCGTAAGTCCTGCAAAATTGCGAGCAACTAAAAAACACCACCATGCCAACACGAAAAACGTTTCAAACTGAAACAAAAATGCCAACAGTCTTTGATTTACGCATTAAAATAGCTACTTGACAAAAAACGGGGGGGGGTAGAATTGATTTCTAATGGTAAACAAAAGTATGTTGTTTTGTGAAGAAAGGATATTTATGAATGCAAAGAAGATGTTGGCACTCGCACTCGTCGCAGCAGCGTATGCTGGTAGTGTTTATGGCGCGGAAACAGCAGCAAAGGAAATAACTTTCACAGTTAAAAAAGAGAACGGCGATACAGTAAGGACTTTCACTACGAGCAATCTAGCTAGTTGGGAACAATCCCGCCAACAACAACTTGATCAGTTCCCCAACAAAGAAGAAAATGATCAAAAAGCTAGCGCGCTCATTCAAGCAACAAAAAACAATCCAAACGAAATACCCGAAGCAGTTTGGGATGGTTATATCGCCGCCCATAGAAAGGCGGACTTCTTCAAAAATGCAATCAATGAAAAAGACAATACAATCAACAAACTTCAATCGGCAATCGCCGCCCTAAACACTACGATCTCAAGCAGCCAGCCAATAATCACGGCTAACAATGAAACATGGACGAAAATTAATAACTTACGAACAAAAAAGAACCAAAATTCAATAAACGGATTTCTTGCACGACATAAAACCTCGTCACTCGTTGTTCTTTCAGCACTTGAAATTGCCGAGCTGGGAGTTCTCCTTCACCGTTATGGCGCCTACCTCAAGACACTTTCACCTGACGACCTTGACGACGAGCTTGAAAAGGGCTTTGTAAAAGGCTTTGGCTCATACATGCTCAAACAAACTCGCGCATTAGATAAAAAAATAATCGGCATTGAATTCGCCATGGCAATCGAATTTGTAGCAGGACTTTATATTGCCTCGCTTAATAAAACTGACTACGATAAAACAACAGCTGTGCTCACATTTAGCCACGATACTAATCAAGGTTCGCTTACGGCAATCGATGGCGATAAAGTTTGTAGCGGGACGATTTCACATAGTTAAATAACCTTAAACTAAACATGTTTTATAAAGGCTCTGGGATTTCCCCGGGGCCTTTCTTTTTGTGCTACACTTAAAACGTCGTATTAAACTCTGACGGATCGAGAGGTAGAGAATGAACCACACAATAAAAATCGTTATTACGCTCTGCGTTGCAACACTATGTCTTACAGGCTATATCAAATGGCACCGCGGCACATCGAATGATAAACAAGCGTTGTTTAAAACTGAACAAATTTCAAAACAAACAATCAAACAAGTAGTCACTGTTTCAGGGGTGCTTGAAATAAAAGACACAATGCCAATCGCTAGTATCAAAGATGGTACCGTCAGCGAAGTGCTCGTCAAACTCAATGAGCACGTAAAAAAGGGGCAATCATTAGCCGTCATTAAAACAACCATCGGTAAAACCGAATATCACGAAGCACTCCATGAGTCCGAAAAGTCACAACGTGAATATGAATATCAAAAAAAATATTTCGCGCGCCAAAAATCGCTCTTTGACGCCGGGCATTTAGCAAAAAACACCTACGATAACATGCTCAAAACCTACGAGCAAGCACATGATGATTACAAAAAAAATCTGGCAACGCTTGAAAAAAAGAAAGAAGATTTTTATTGCACCTATATCAAGGCTCCAACTGACGGAACCGTCATCGCTGTTGAAGCAACCAAAGGCAAGGTAGTTACGACGTACACAAATCCCATCCTTTTTGAAATTGCTCGAGACGTCCACGATATGAAGGTCACCCTTGAAATTGACGAAAGTGATATTGGCTTGGTAAAAAAAGGCCAACCGGTCACCCTTGTTCCCAATGCTTTTCCAGAACGCAAGATAAAAACTACTATCAATGAAATCAGCTACGTCCCCAAAGTGAAGGCTGACGGCGACTCCTCAACCGTTTTTAAAGCAATCGCCGACGTTGCCAACATCGACGGTGCCCTGCGCCCTGGCATGATCGTCAACGCAACGATCAAAGTTAATCACGCCGTCAACGCCATCTGCATAACTGGACTTGCCTTCCATCTCAACCGCGAAATATTAAAAGTAATCGCTAAACAAAGTGGCTATGAGTATGTCCCGCTCACCAAAGCTGCCATCAAAGAGTTCAAAGCAAAATATAAAGATTATATCTGCCGTGTTGTCTGGGTTGTCCAAGGCAAGAAATTCATACAAAAAATTATCCGCCTGGGCATTACTGACGATACGCACTGGCAAGTGATTTCAGGTCTTAATGAACATGACAATGTTATTACTGATATCGAAGAAACAAATGAGCTTGAAGCATTACTCAAAAAACATAGCTCAATGTTGTAAGGGTAACCATGCACAGTACACAACTCATTAAAACCGCTTTTACCTCGCTTGCCCACCACAAAGGAAGAACAACGCTTACTATGCTTGGTGTTATCATCGGCACGGCATCAATCATCGCGATAATGGCAATCGGTAACGGCGCAAGCCAAGAAGCACAAAAAAAAGTTATGGGACTTGGCAACAACTACATCGTTACATGGGTTGGCAGAAATTTTTTAGCACAAGGTAAAACAAAAACGAAGCATGAAAAACAACCTAAGATGCTAAACCTGGACGATACCAAAGCGCTTAAAAATCTTATCCCTTCAATCAAACAGATCAGCCCTTTTATCAGCGCATACAACACCACCATCATCAACAAAAAAAATGTTGTCTGTGTTGAAGTCAAGGGCGGCAACCATGCGATCATTGAAATTCTTGCACGGCATCTGAAAAAAGGCTGTCTCTTTTCAGACACACAGATAAACAAGGGCGCACGGGTTATTATTCTTGGGTCGCAAGCTGCAAAAGATCTGTTTAATACCGAAAATCCAATTGGCCACATTGTTCAGATAAAAAAACTTAATTTTACCGTCATCGGCGTAGTACGACCACTTGATAAAATTGATATAGATAACCCGAACCTAGATTGTTTTGTCCCCTACACAACAGCTAAACGATATCTTTCACGTTCTTTTGGAGGGACAAACATTCCGGCAATCATTATGTCAACACACCACATAGAAGAGATTCCAACAACGGTACGCTCAATAAAACGAGTGCTGCGCGCCCGCCATCATTTGGCAAAAAGCGACGCTGACGATTTTGGTATGTTCGACCAACTCTCGCTACTGAACGCAAAACAGGAAACGTCGAATATTCTTAAGTTACTTTTAATTATCATTGCTTCAATCTCGCTCTTGGTCGGCGGTATTGGCGTTATGAATATCATGCTCGTCACCGTCACCGAGCGCACCAAAGAAATTGGCATCCGCATGGCATTGGGAGCACAAACACATACCATCATGGAACAATTTTTATATGAGGCAATTACCATCTGTAGCTTAGGTGGGCTGGTCGGCATAGGCCTTGGTAGTGCAATCCCCTACCTTGCTAGCCTGGTCACCGGTTGGCATGTCGTCGTTACCCTTGATTCTATCGCGTACGCAACACTTGCAATGCTTATCATCGGTTTATTGTTCGGGTTCTATCCGGCATACAAGGCGTCGCGCCTTGATCCGGTACAAGCGCTGGCCGAAAGATAATAAGTATGACAACAATACTTGAAGCAAAAAATCTGACCAAAATATACCCTATGGGCGATGCTCAGATTGTAGCGCTCAACGATGTTTCGTTTTCCGTTGAAGCAGGCGATTTTGTTGCCATCACGGGAACCTCTGGCTCGGGCAAGTCGACCCTCATGCATTTGATCGGTTGCCTTGATACCCCAACCTCCGGCTCATACACCATCGACGGCATAGAAAGTGGCAACACCTCGCAAGACCAGCGCGCAACGATTCGAAACAAAAAAATCGGTTTTATCTTTCAA
>JBAYHB010000116.1:0-3934 GCA_041666365.1 Candidatus Babeliales bacterium
AATTTTGCTTAGGCGAATATAGTCAAGTGGAGGCCCGTCTTTTTAAAAAAAATTATTGTGCATAAACTCTAATGTTTAACGCGCGCTTTGCTTTGCCTGTTTTAATCGTTCAAGTTGAGCGTTGGACTGACTTAAGATTTCAGGATCAAAGCCTTCGAGTGCCAGAAGATCAAGCGCCACGGTTTGATCGGAGATACCCGGATCTAATTTATATGGATAGATGATACGCGCAACCTTACCTTGCTCGGCGGATGCTTGTCGATCGACCCAGACCTTAAAGTTTCTAATCAGGCCTCCTGTTTCACGTTCGAGTTCTGTTAATTCTTTAAAGTGAGTTGCAAAGACAAGCATGCAATTCTGATAGCTGACCAACTTTCTTAGAATACCATAGGCGGCGGACGCTCCTTCAAGAGGATTTGTTCCTGTAAACAACTCATCCATAATTACAAAGATAAAGTCTTTGCCCTTCTGGTTCTTTACCGATTCGATCAATTTGCTTGCTCTGTGCATTTCTGCTTGGAAGAGTGATTCAGAACCAGCATCGTCAGCAATATTCATGTAAGTATTTACAATTTTGAAGGGAGTAAGCGTCATGGTTTTTGCTGGAGCGATACCCAATGTCTGCGCCATGATAATTGCCAGCGTCATACTTTTAAGTGATGTTGATTTACCACCAGCATTGGGGCCAGTTACGATAATGTTGCGTGCAACGTTGCAACCAAGTTCAATATCATTTGGTACCACGGTCGAAGGATTGAGGAATGGGTGCCAGTAGCCTGTAAGATTAAGATATGGGGTATCGTTTTCGATATACGTAGGGAAGCAATATTTTCCATTTGAGTTCTTTTCTTGTGCTTGCATAAAGCTTGCAATGGCAGTGTAGGCATCAAGTTTGCCCAGCTTTTCGAGCATTGATACAAAATGGGCCTTAACCTCACTCATCAAAGTAAACGCCGTTATTGCTCGTCCCTTGTAGGCAAAGAATGACGGATCGTTTTTAAATGTTGGGGTGTTAAGCAGTTCGATTAATGGTGCAAGATTTTCGTAATTTTCGTCGCTTCCGAATGCATCTTTACCAAGCACTTTAATTGCAACATCAGTAAATTGTGCTACGCCATTCATTTTGGTGTGAATTTCATTAGTCGACTCATTGTAAGCAACATTTTGTTTTGCATAGGCATACCACAAGAGCGGCGAAAAAAGTCCAAGGGCTGCTGTATCAATCTTTAATTGTAGAGCAGGTCCTTCTAAACCAGCAAAAGGATTGTTTCCATTCGAAAACTCATTAATAAAATACAGGGCCGAAAAGATCCCTACTAATGGGATTATTGAACTTGTGATATGACAACCTCTTGATAAAAATTCTGTTAGTGCTGGATATTTTTTAATCTTTTTCATAATAGGGCTTGGTAATTGGAAAAACATTGTCGGAACGGCGATTGCTTCAAGCTGCTCAAAAGTTTTTTCATCAATATTATTCCAGAACCATAGCATCTCGTTTTCAGCTTTGGTTAGGACGGCCAGTTTTTTGTTCAGCTGTTCAAGTTTTGCAACATCAGCGAGAAGTTTTTTTACTGGAGCCTGACATTGATGCAGGGCTTCGATGTTGGTGGAGGGCTCGCAAAGCATTTTCTGAAGTTGTACTTTGCCGATTGCTGTGTGAAGATATGGTTCAAATAAGGCGACCAGGTGGCGTTGTAATTTTGATTTTTGGCCTGATAAAATTTCTAAGTCGCCAAGGGTGTTTTCATCAAGCGGTTTTAGAGCCACTTGAGATTTCTTTGCGGCAATCTGTGCACCAAAAATCGAATACACCAGACGTAATGTCTCAACATTGCCAAGTGCTGGAATTTGGATATGGGCGCTAAGATCGAAAAATTTTTCGGCTAATTCGGCATTTGCTTTATCAACTTCTTTCGCTTTTCAATTTCTTTAACTTCATCAGCGGCCTTTGTTGGCAAGTGTAGTCTGGCTATGTATTCATAAATATTTTCGCCAGCCGTTTTTTTATCTGTTTCAATTGTTGTTCCAACACATTGAATGCTGGTAAGCAGTATTGAAGCGTAGATTGCAAAATAATTTTTTCTCTTAAATATCATAAGATCTCCAAATATTATTGATTGTTATACTTATATTTATTCCAGTAATAATTAATGACGATAGTTAACGCATCGGTAGAGATAGGTAGTCCTATGTCGCCATCGGCAATATGCGCAACCTCCTTGCCAAAGATATCGCGTAGCTGAATTTCCCTGTTTGATTGGATAAGTTCAATTTTACCAAGCGTATTCCAAGGTATAACTGTTGACCCTGCAATGGTAAAACCATTTTCGTCCAAGATAAATGTAGGGGTTGAGGTCAGGTGATATTTTATTCTTTTTCCTGCAATGAAGCCTGCGATTGTTGAGATAATAAACATAGGTATGGACCTGATTCTATCCGCTTGATCTCGCTCGAGCGTCCAGAGCGCGCCAGAGGCTAACATTAGTAAGCTGAGTCCACTATACAACGCCGTTTTCGTAACGCCTGGGTTGCTATATAATTCTAATTTATTTCCGGTAAGCTTAACTTTTTCATCAAGGCCAATATTTTTACAAAACTTTTCTATAAAATCGTCGGGTGATATTTTGGCCTGTTCAGGGGTAACGGACGTAGCAGTACTTGCTAGCCCGAAGGAAACAAACAACAGAAATGTGTAGAACCCAAAAATTATTTTTCTAATAGAAATCATAATGCCTCCATATTTTCCATTTATTTATGCGACATCTTGCCTGTCTTGTGGCAATTAGTTCAATTCTACCACAACCACGGCTCAGGTCAAACGGGTGTCAGGTGGAAGTGTGTTTTTGCAGCAAAACATAGGGAAAAAGGGAGAAAAGCAATGATATTGGTTCTTTTTAGACCTTGCGAAATGTTGCCCAGAAGGTCTTGCGTTGCTGGCGTTTGCTAAAATCGTCCCAGCGGGTGGTGTATTCAGTTGCCCCAAACAAAGGCATTTTCTGTTGCTAGTCTTTATGAGTAATATGTTTTATGCTGTTTATGTAGTTGAGTACATAAATAGCATGGGGAGTCAAGATGTTTTTAAAAAGAACTATTACAGAAACGCTTTTGCGCTATGCGAAGTTTCCGGCCGTTGGTTTATTTGGTCCTCGACAGTCAGGAAAAACAACACTGGTAAAGGCCGTCTTTAAAAATCATGTGTATCTAAATTTTGAAGACCCTGAGATCAGAGAGCGAGCCGCTAGCGACCCCAAAGGTTTTTTTAAAGAAAATGAAAATAAATACGGCATAATTTTGGATGAATTCCAGTATGTTCCGCAAATTCTTTCATATGTACAAATTGAGTCGGATGAGAAAAAGCGGCCTGGGTATTTTGTTTTGACTGGTTCGCAAAACTTTTTGATGAACCAGGCTGTTACACAATCACTAGCCGGAAGAATTGGTATTTTGACGCTCCTTCCATTGTCGATTAAAGAGCTCACACAAAATAAACGACTTCCGCAATCGATTGATGAAATTATTTTTAGAGGGGGCTATCCAAAAATTTATACTGAGCAATTTGAGCCAGGGGAGCTCTATCCTTCATATATTCATTCCTATGTTGAACGTGATATTCGCCAACTGGTTAATGTCGAAAATTTGAGGACATTTCAGCAGTTTATGCAATTATGCGCCGGGCGAATTGGGCAACTCTTGAATATTTCTGATATAGCAATGAACTGTGGAATTAATACGCGAACCGCTGATAAGTGGCTTTCTATACTCCAGGCAAGCTATATTATTTTTCTATTGAACCCCTACCACGAAAATTTTAATAAGCGTGTTACAAAAACCCCCAAACTTTATTTTTATGATACGGGGCTGGCATGCTCTTTGCTCGATCTTAAATCACCTGAAACCATAGCGTTAAGCCCATTTCGCGGGCATCTTTTTG
>JBAYHB010000117.1:0-3896 GCA_041666365.1 Candidatus Babeliales bacterium
CGCGGAGAGTCGTTTATCGATTGCATCTTCGGTCATGCGATAGAAGCGCCCGGCAAAACGTAGGTTTTGTTCCAGTGTTAAAGTGTCATCCAAGTTTGGCCGTTGAGGACAGAAACCCAGGTGTGAGCGGTAATCAATCAGGTTGCTGTAAATCGATGTCCCCTGGAATACGATATCGCCACTCGTTGGTGGATGGAGTGTTGCAATGATCGACGAAAGCGTCGACTTGCCGGCACCGTTTACGCCAAGCAGGGTGATGATCTCATTGGAGTAAATATTCAGAGTTATTCCCTTGAGGGCTTCAATCGGCGGCTGGCCTTTTTGATGATACTGTTTTGTTACATTTTTTATTTCTAAAAGTGTGTGCTGCATAAGCACCTCCTCTGGTTTGTTTTTGGCTCGGCAGCTATAAAAGCAACCGAGCCATTTCTATGTTACGTCTTACGACTTTTTGTTGATCGTTCGAGCTAGAATCCAATCAGCGATCGTTGATAAGACGACTGGTGCCATTGTTTCTCCAGCAGCCATGTATTCAGCAAGTGAACCGGTTGCGCAGGTTCTGAATTGATGATTGAGGTTTGTGAGCTCGAGTGTTGTGCAATCATCATTTCCTGCCTCGGCAAGTGTCTTGGCAACAACATGAAGTGTCTTTACAGATGTAATCCAATCGCGATCACCATTGAGTGCAAGTACTGGAGCCTTGATCTGCTTGAGCGCTTCGACTGGTTGGTAGGACAGGTAAAAACGGTACCAAGGGGAGATGAACATTGGGATCATGTGCGCGATTTTTTCCTGTGTGAATGCAAATGGAAGCGTTGCGGCTTCGGCTTTGAGCTCATCTGGTAATGCTGCCCAATAGGTGCTGAACACTTCATTTATGGCCATCTGGGCAATGGCATCGTTTTGTTCAAGCGTAACGATTGAAAGGATTTTCTTTCGTAGCGCGTTGTCCTGCGCAACCATTGCATCACAGGCTCCGTCGGCTTTCAGCTGTAAGCCTGTTTGTTCTACTGCGCTTTCGATGTCGCTGAGTAGTGCTCCTGCCATTGACACGACAAACGCAACATCGGGCGACTGAGCTGCTACCATTGCGGCGATCATGCCACCTTCGCTATGGCCGATAAGGCCAATCTGGTTGTGGTTAATATCCGTTCTGGTTTTCAGATAATCGATACCGGCCAGCACGTCTTGCGCATAGTCCTTACTGGTTACCGTGGTGTTGTAGACGCCTGTTGATGCGCCAATACCACGCTTGTCCACGCGCAAAACTGCAATGCCGTGGCGTGTTAAATAATCAGCCAGGACAAGATAGAGCTTGTGGCCGCAGGTTGTGTAATCGCGGTCATTGGGCCCCATGCCAGAAATAAGGAGCGCCACGGGAAACTGACCCTTTGCCTGGGGCATCGTCAGCGTTCCAGCAAGCGTTATACCGGCTGCTTTGTTCTCGTAGCGGACTTCTTCTTCATGATACGGATAAGGACGGACTGGTTCTTGATAATTCATTGTTCTTGTACTTTCGTTATAAAGTTCTTTGGTTTCTTTTCCACAGCATTGTGCTGTCGCGCCCGCCTGTCCGCCATAGCTTGTAGAGCGAAGGAGGAAGCAAAGGCACAAAAAATATGTTATGCATTGAGCATAAATCATTGTGAATCCTAAAATCGAATAAAAAATAACCTCCCGCGTGACTTCAATGAGCCAGCGAGAGCAACAAACGGAACACGGCGCTCATGGGAAACCCACGGCCGCCGATGATTAGATGATCAAATACGAAGAGACTTTCATAACGCACCCACTAAAATGAATTTGGGGCTAAAAAATACAACTTGAGTAATGATATCACGAATATGTTGTTGGGGCAATCTAAAAGTGTAGAAGTGAGGGTTAAAATGAAATACGGCTCAAAGCAAATACTCGCTCTGAGCCGTACTCTAGGTTTATCTAAAAACTTTAAGACTACTCGATGATCTTATTGTCTTGGACGAGCTTTCTATTAGTTGTGCCGACATACCATGCAATAGGGATCCAAGCTGCTATGACACCTAAAGAGATGATTGAACCAAAAAATAACAGTTCAGACATGACGGGGAAGAATGCACCGATCGTAGCGCCAATGCCCTTTGATGATCTACCACCAACGGCATCGATCCAGCTTTTAGCTTTGAATTTGACGTCTTTACTCGTTGGAATGTACATGATTTCTTTACATGGTCCATTGAGCGTATAACTCAATGCTTTGATTGCGACGACGCATGCAAGGAAAACATAGAGCGATGGAAGGTTCCACGCAAAGAGAACAAGGCACGCAATCATTGATGGATAAAGAATGAGGCATGTCCTCAATCCAAATTTTCTAATAAAAAAGCTTGTTCCAACGAGTGCAAACGCAAAGGCAAGGCCGTTAACAAGCAGCCCCTGCAGGCCCATAAATTCTACAACTTTTTCTGTTGCTCCAAGTGTTTGTTTCGCACATACCTTCATCTGATATTCGATTAAAAAACTAATGATTTCATAAATTGTTGAAACAACAAGGATTCCCATGAGATATGGCTTGGAAAGAATCAAGCGTAAGCCTTCAAGAATTCCAGTTGAAGCTTTCTTCTCTTGTACAACGTTCTCTGGTGCAGGGTAGCAGAGGGTGAAGATTTTCATCATTACAGGAACACATAAAACTGCCATAGCAGCAATGGCAAACAATACAGGAACGCCGATTCTCGTTGCCATAGTCATGGTAAGGATTGATCCAAGGATTGTTCCGAATTGTGCACCAGCGAGAATAACTGGATATCCTCGGCGAGCTGATGCGTTATCCATGATGCTTGCAACGTAGGCCCAGAAGAGTGATACAACAATTGAACCGAATGCTTCAATGGCAACATAAGTAACCCAGCCAAGAATGCGGTAAGGACTTGTTACCGTGTTTGCCATACCAATAGTTGGAAGGGTTAGGAGGTAGGCTATTGATAGATAGAGCACCCCATAAAAAGTTGCAACGATATAAACTAGATGCGTTTTTTCAAAGAGGTCGACCAGTTTGTTATAAAATAACAAAATAAGAACGATCGAAACGAGCGAGATCATTTTAGCGTACGGGATCCCTTGAGTTCCTACGAAGTGCATGAGCAATGCATCTTTAAGCTCGCGCAGCATCCAGTAAGCACCAACGATGAAAAAGAATATGCCGGACAAGAGCCCAAATTTTTTGGCCTCCTCGCCTGAAATATCGCCCCAAAGGGTTTGTGAAATGCGGTAAAACATAGAACATCCTTCCCAAAAAGTATTAATAAGAATACAACGCTTGGTTAACAGAATTATTCAATGTAAAGACGGGGGAGCTTTGAAGAAATGCGATGAAGAGAATAAGAAAAAAGCCTTTTAGCCTTTACGACTTATCCTACACCCATGTTTGGTGGGGATCAAGATATTTTACGGCTTAAGTAGTGTTGTAAGTTCATTAAAACCAAATGTTTGTGCATAGTCGAGTGGGGTATAACCATCGATATCAGGTATGAGGTGAGCCTTTGAAGAGAGAAGGAGTTTTACTGTTTCAATGCAATTTCGCCATGTGGCATAGTGCAGCGCTGTATACTTAGACTCATATGCTTGAGTATCAACCTGAGCTCCGTGGGCGAGAAGGTATTGTACAATCTTTGGGTAGCACGATGAGCATGCCCTATGAAGTGGTGGCTCGTCGTACTGAGGATTAATTTCTGCGCCGTTTGCGACCAAAAATTTAACGATACGTAAGCGATCTGCTTCTGTGGGAAGATGTTTATTATCAGGACTTACGCAATTTAAGAATTAAATGAATTGACGAATAAAAAGACATAGGCGATTCTCCAATTTTAGGTTCTAATCACAAAAAAGGAGAGACCTATGTCGACGTTTACATTAAAAAA
>JBAYHB010000118.1:0-3857 GCA_041666365.1 Candidatus Babeliales bacterium
TCTCTATCCAGAAAAATTTGGAACTGCAGATTTCATTGAATTTGATTCAATGATTAATATCCGTCCATCGTGGGGAAATCGTGGACGTAGCGTTGAAAACCTAGATATTCAAAAAAGCATCTCTACCATTGTTAACCATTTGGTGACGTTATGAACATGACGAATGTTATTCATAAAGACCTTTTTAAGTCTGGTCGCTGGTCAAGGTTTTCGCTTGAGGAGCAAATGGCAAACATTGGGGCTGACGTTGGACGGGCTATCCAATGGAGAGCAAAGGGCGATGACACAACAAGCCGACAAGCCTTCGATCGAGCGCTTGAACTGATCGATTTTACTATCGCAGACACAAAAAATAAGGGGCGCCTTAAAGAAATTTTGCGCGTGCGTGAGTTTTTTGCTGACTATTTTGTTGGTGAAAATCAATATGGTTTTACAGATGACGCATGGCAAGACTATTTTTATTATTTTGGTTATATCGCAGCGATTCAACGAGGACGATAATGAACTCAGAAAGATTTAATCGTGGGCTAAAAAAGCTTACAGCTATTGATGGTGACGCTGGGGCAAATGTGATCGAGACCCTTAAAGATGTCTCACCAGATTTGGCACAATATACGATAGAATACGCTTTTGGGGATATATATTCCCGGCCTGAGTTAGATGTAAGATCAAGAGAGATTGCATCAATTGCTGCCTTAACCGCTTTAGGCTTTGCCATTCCTCAGTTAAAAGTCCATATAAATGCCGGACTTAACGTAGGACTAAGCGAAACTGAAATAAAAGAAATTATCATTCAAATGTCAGTATATGCTGGATTTCCTGTTGCATTAAATGCTATGAATGCTGCGAAAGAAGTATTTAACACAAGAAAAGTAAAACCATAAAAAGGCAGATCATGGTACCTGCACAATGAAACTCATCCGTTCAGTCCTTATCGCAAACCGAGGCGAAGTTGCTCTGCGCATCCAATCGTCATGCAATGCGTGCGGCATGCAGACCGTAGCCATCTATGCCCCTGAAGACGTCGGATTCTCTTTTGTTGTGGGCGCTGATAAAGCGTTTCCCCTTTCTGGTTCTGGAGGCGGAGCCTACCTAGCACAGGACGAAATTATTGACTGTGCTCTGGAAGCAGCTGCTGATGCCATCCACCCTGGATACGGCTTTTTATCAGAGAATGCCGATTTTGCATAAAAGGTTGTTGACGCTGGTCTTGTATGGATTGGGCCAACGCCCGAATGCATAAGACTCATGGGGAATAAAGAACATGCCCGACAGCAAGCAATCGCTGCCGGCGTCCCGGTTGTTCCCGGCGTTGCATGTGCAATCACCAACCAATCTTTTGCACTCGAGCAAGCAGATAGTATTGGTTATCCCGTCATCCTCAAGGACCCCTGCAGCGGTGGTGGCAAGGGAATACGCATTGCGCGCGATCGCAGTCAGTTCGAATGTGCATGGCAACGTGTTACCTCTGAAGCTATGACGCAAACAAAGTCGCAGCAGATTGTTCTTGAAAAATATCTTGAACACAGTCGACACATTGAAGTACAAATCGCCGGTGATGGACACAATGTTATTCATTTATTCGATCGTGATTGTTCGATACAACGTAAGAATCAAAAGATTATCGAAGAGGCGCCTGCATCCTCCTATGTCATACCGGTGAAAACCGGTATCCAGGCCTTCTCCTTGAACTGCGAAGAACAAGACGATTGTCTGGATCCCGGATCGGAGTCCGGGATGACAAAAAGAGAAGCTCTCTTCAATTCCGCCCTTACCCTCGCCCGTACCGTCGGCTATGACAGCGTCGGCACCGTTGAGTTTATGGTAACGCCCGACAATAATTTTTATTTTCTTGAAATGAACACACGCCTACAGGTTGAACACTCAGTAACTGAGGCGGTCACGGGAACTGATATTGTGGCGCTGCAACTTTTTATTGCGCAACATGGCCACCTTCCGTTTGGCCAAGATGCCGTTACCCAGCGCGGCCATGCACTTGAATGCCGCATTTACGCAGAAGATCCATCACAAAAGTTTATGCCCTCAACAGGTACCATCACGCATCTTTCTCTTCCCAACCACCCTTTCGTTCGTATCGACCACGACCTTGCCGTTGGTTCTATAATCGGGTCCGGATTTGATCCCATGATTGCAAAAATAACCGCGTGGGGTATGGATAGGGCGCAAGCAACCGCACGCATGATTGAAAGTCTTACTACTATTATTATCGATGGCATTACCACCAACCAACGCTTGCTCACAGGCATTCTTAAAAGTAACGTTTATACCGATAACAAGATTCATACGCAACTCCTGGCAGACCAAACCTATCTTAGTTCGGTCCTGGAACCACCTGTCGATACGCAAGAACTGTTGATCGATGCAGCGGTCATCACCTGCATGCTTGAACAATTATCAACAGACCAGCACCACACCACGGCACCGCAATCACTCCCACCATCAAACCGTTGGCGAGATAAGCAATGGAAGTAAAGAAGATAGTTGTTAATGGAAAAACGGTGACGTGTGAGCGGCGATGCAGGGAGAAAAAACTCGATACTCATGCATCATGTCATCCTCGCACATGCGGGGATCCAGGCAAAACGTTCATCTCGAACTACAAAGAACAAAACGAAAGTCTGGATCCCGGATCGGCGTCCGGGATGACGGTTGCTCCATATCACGTTCATGATGCACGAAGTGTAGCAGGGCTGAATTTCCGTATTGTCGTGCCCGCCGAATCCATATCTAATGAAACATTCATCATCACCGTAACCATCGATGGAACATCGCACACAGCCTCAGCCCAACTTATCTCCTACGACCAGGCAAAAAAAGAAGCCTGTTTTCTAATTGATAATCGTGTGGTCAACGTTACAGGAATTGCTGGATCGCTATCAGACAAGTTACAATTTTTTATAAAACACCAACGAATTACCTCCACATTACCCCACACAACAGTTCGCATTGAACAACCACAATGTCACGTCCCACAAATGACAAGCCCACTTGCTGGTCGCGTTATAAGTATTCTTGTGCGCCCCGGCGACACCGTCGCTGCCGGTCAACCTTTGATCGTCATAGAATCGATGAAAATGGAAAATGAATTATGTGCCCCTAGCAATGCGTTTATCAAAACTATTTCAATTGCCCCAGGGAATTTGGTACAAACAAACCAAGTGCTTATAATCTTCGAAATGAAAGGGGAGTTGGATGCAACCACAAAAAACAGACATGGGCAAGCGACAATTTCGGATTGGTGATCTTGCTAGAGAGTTACATATCAAAAAATTTGTGATTCGTTTTTGGGAACGCGAGTTTGATATCAAGTCAGATCGTTCTGAAGGTGGCCAACGATTTTATACCGACGATGATCTCAAGACATTTCAGACCATAAAACATTTACTCTACGAACAAGGCTTTACCATCGCGGGGGCAAAAAAACATCTTCAACCGGCACTCAACGGTGAACTGATCGCACCGGCAAATGCCTCTTCTGCTCCTGATGAGACTGAAACAAACTTTATGCCATGCACCCACGACCTTGAAGCGGACGAACAAGAAGAGATGGAGGCCGACTCATCATCAATCGTCCCTGCAACAACCGATTATCCGCAGAACAGTTCAAGCGACGCTCACTATATTGAAGAGCATAACAACGATGCCGCACACATCGAAGCACGCGTTCGCCAAGAAGTGCTCGAAAAAATTGCGCCGATCAAAGCAAAATTATTGCACCTCAAAAGCTTGCTTGATTAAACAACCGCTCACTTATCCTTGCCTCCAGCATAATCTGGATCATTCGGATCAAATGGTTTTGGTTGCGGTGGTTGATTATTAGAACCACTCCGATCAAA
>JBAYHB010000119.1:0-3830 GCA_041666365.1 Candidatus Babeliales bacterium
TAAATCGCCGCTTGGAATAGAGTAGATGATACGTACATAAAGGAGATCTGTATGGAACAAAACCGCCTGTCAGTTGTCGTACCCATGCTTAACGAACAGGGCAATATAGAAGAGCTTTATCGTGAGCTAACGCATGTTGTAAGGCAGCTACGCTTCTTTGCTTCATATGAGCTTATATTTGTTAACGATGGTAGCTCAGATCAAACGCTTTCGATTGCTAAGCGTATTGCGCTCAATGATCCGTGCGCTAAGATTATTTCGTTTACCAGGAATTTTGGACACGAGCATGCAACCTACGCAGGTATTTGTCATGCGTTGGGTGATGCCGTGGTGCTGATTGACGCCGATAGGCAAGATCCACCGGTGCTTATTCTTGAATTTGAAAAAGAGTTTGCGTCAGGAACCAATATTGTCTATGGCCAACGAACAGAGCGCCTCAATGAATCGTGGCTGAAAAAGGTAACATCAAAAGCCTTTTATCCTCTTTTTCGATGGATGACCAGGGTTGATTTGCCCAACAATGTTGGTGATTTTTGTATGATGAGTCGTAGAGCCGTTGATGCGCTACTCGCCTTGCCTGAACGAACGCTTTTTATTCGAGGTATGATCTACTGGTCCGGGCTCTCTAAAAAAGCGGTTCCCTTTGTCCGCCGCCCGCGAGGTGCCGGTACGACAACCTATAATTACTCAAAGTTAACGATCTTTGCGCTTGAAAATATTATTTCATTTTCGATGGTGCCACTGCATTGGATCATCTTTCTATCATTATTGATTATTGGCGTGTCGGTAGGGAGTGCAGTTGTTACGCTTGCCATGAGCTTGCTCGGTTACGCCAGAGCCATCGGCTGGCTATTGGTACTGTGTGGGATGATCTTTTTGTGTGCAACAATGCTGTTGGCAGTGGGGATTGTAGGTTTGTACGTGGGGAAAATATTTCAGGAGATAAAGCAGCGGCCGATATTTATTGTTGATGAGTATGTGAATTTTGACAAAAAAACTGGACCCCGACTTTCGCCGGGGCGACATTATACAAAAGTGTGAGATCTTAATCATGACTGTCATTTCGGCCACATCGACGCCAAAAAAAACTATTTTATGGCCTCTTTTTTAAATTCAAGCGCACGTACTTGCTGCGTATCATTTTTACGATTGAGGGTAATAAGTAATTCACCATCTTTAAATGACATTGTGTAGTCGCCATCGGTGATAACATCGGCAGGCAGCACCATGCTCCAATTGAAAACGCCATCGCTGTAATTGTAAGCGGAGGCTCGTTTATTTACACGTCCGTTGGTGTAGGATTGGGAATAAGAAGCATAGCTCGATGCTGAATGACGAATTGTCTTTTGTTTGTCTGTTTTTTCGTTATTCTTATCAGCTTCAGCAGTTTTCTTAGCGGTAACTTTAAGCGTTTTTGTATCATCTAATTCGTTAGACGCAATGGTTACTGAAATATCTTTTTCGTTAAACTCTGATGGTTTGGAGAATTTTATAATGACTTTGAGAATTGCTGGATCTTCATCTT
Source organism: Candidatus Babeliales bacterium (assembly GCA_041666365.1). Classification (GTDB taxonomy): domain Bacteria; phylum Babelota; class Babeliae; order Babelales; family RVW-14; genus JBAYHB01. The sequence goes on from JBAYHB010000119.1 coordinate 1,526, forward strand.
TTACTTCGATAGAAATTTCCCTGTCAACTTTGTTGGCGCTTTGTTCTTGCATTATTTTGTTCATGTTTGCTTGCGCGCGTTCAATCGCCTGCAATGTGTCAGCAAACACATCGGTATCAAAATCAAAAAAAGGATCGCCAAAAAATGAGTGGCGCGCGTGTCGGCTATGTTTTTGGCGATGCTTGCAGCAGCATTCTTGTTGTTCATTATCAGTTTGTTTGTTACACGATGTAGCCACGGTTTGATCGATTGAATTCAACTCTTTTGCAGCAGCGGTTGTTGCACACTGGTCACCGCCTGCCTGCGCCAAGGTAAACACACCCAAGATGCTCAAAATGGAGGTCATTTGCTTTTTCATAAAAAATCCTTTCTATAAAACGAACACAACTAACTATCAACCGCTAAAAAATATACAAAAAAATAAATGAAAATCAAGCTCTAGCGCATTTTAAGGGTCAAGATGGTGATAAGGCCAAGGATCATTGAGATAATCCAGAAGCGGACGGTGATCTTGGTTTCTTTCCACCCAAGGAGTTCAAAATGGTGGTGGATGGGCGCCATTCTGAACACGCGACGACCAAAAAGTTTAAATGACGCGACTTGAATAACAACAGAAACTGTTTCCATGACAAATATGCCACCAGCGATGAGGAGTAATAATTCTTGCCGTGCCATAAGCGCCATCAAGGCAAGCCCAGCGCCCAAAGAAAGTGCTCCGACATCGCCCATAAATATTTCAGCAGGATAGGTGTTATACCACAGGAAGCCAAGCAGCGCGCCAACGAGTGATGCGCCAAAAATGGTAAGTTCTGCTGTTCCTGCAAAGGGAATAAACAGATACTGTGCAAACTTAATGTGGCCCGCAAGGTAGGCGATCAATGAAAAGGTTGCAAAGTTAGCAATGAGTGGGCCGGTGGCAAGACCATCAAGGCCATCGGTCAGGTTGACCGCGTTGCTCATGGCCAAGATAACAAAGACCGCCCACGGGATAATTAAGAACGAAAGGTCTGGCGTTGTGTTTTTAAAGAATGGAATACAGAGATGGGTGTTAGGGTGCATGAGGGAATACCATAAACCGACGGTAATGGTTGCGCACAAAACCTGGAGCCTGAATTTAAGCTTGGCTGAAATGCCTTTGTGATACGCAATTTTCTGCCAGTCATCCCAGAAGCCAATGAGGCCAAAGCTTGCAACGCAAAACATAAAAATCCATGGCAGTGGTTTGCTTAAATCATTCCAAAGCAGACCATTGAGTAAGAAGAGTGCGAGCATGAAAAGGCCGCCCATCGTTGGCGTATCATTTTTATGTTGGTGTGATTCGGGTGTGTATTCGCGAACCTTTGATCTGAAATTTCTTTGGCAGAAGGTAATAAACCACTGACCGAACAGGAATGAAATGATGAGTGACGTGAGCATCGCAGCCATACCGCGCACGCTGACATAGTGGAAGATATTGAGCAACGACCAGTAAGCCTTATAGTGGCATGCTATATAATAGACCATGGATAAGAACCCCTCTCTGGACAAGGATACTAAAGAACCAACACCAGATGAAGTGTATCATAAGCGGTCAGAATTTGGCTATGGTATTAAAAATCGCTTTGTACAAAATTAGATCAGGCTCTTTCTAGATAACGTCGTATTTTTTTAAGTAAGGCATTAGGGTCAGTGATTCCCAATGCTTGACATCCAGCAAGGGCAAAAATCGCGAGAATGTTGTCGTACACAGTTGAGTCGAGACCCTTAGCTTGCAAGTCGCGTGATATTTCTATCGCCAAGTTGATTGGTAAATTATAGACAGTAATATCCGCGCGGTCTTTCAGGAGTTTTTTAACTAGATTGATATCCCCTTTCTTGACTGCTTTACGAAGTTGATAATCACCATTTTCATCAATGGCATTCGGATTTATGCTTTCTTGGGCACAAGCTTGAGCGAATGCTTCGATTTGAGCTTTCGTGGGCAGAGATTGATCTTTTTGTGCTATTGGAACTGTTATGCTAGGTTGAAAGCTTCTGTAGCATGAGGGGCAATAGTAGCCGTATTTAAAGTAATGAGCAATACATGATACGTGAAATTGGTGGTTACATGATAATGTAACGATTGTTTCTTTGCTTAACGCTTCCTGACAAAGGGCGCAATTTGCGGCTTTTGTTTCTATAGTAAGAAGTAAGCGAGCAATTGTTTCCTCTGTTTCCGCCTGTAGTTTTTTTGCGCTAGCGCTTTCTTTAGGATCACTTATTGTTAGCGCGCCGTATAGAGAAGGACTAGTGCAAAATAGGCTTGTAATCATACAAATGAAAAATA
>JBAYHB010000120.1:0-3807 GCA_041666365.1 Candidatus Babeliales bacterium
ATAATTGCTCAACAAGGTGGCACATTTAATATAAACGGCGTTGATTTTGATAGGACCTTTGGCGATCCAGCAAAAAATAAAGCCAAAACACTATCGCTTAAGTTCCCTAATGGCACTATAGTTTCATGCCCTCAAAGCAAGAGCCTAACCCTTACGGCTCAAGATATTGCCAACCTTTCTGCTCCGACGGTTCCTAACGCATTCACTCATCCATCAAACGCACTGGGACCGTTAACCGTATTTAACGAAAAATGGGTATTCAATAGTGCTGGAACTGGCTTTGTCCAATTCAAAGCGGCAGCTCAGCAAGATATAAATGTCACCTTTGCGTCAACGCCAAACGTCTTAGATAAAAATGCATACAGCTTTATTATTGGCGGGTCAAACAATACCTATTCCGCGATACAGAAGGGCGTAGTTGGTGGCGACGCTAACCAAGTTGTCGCTTCAAAGACTTTAGCCAAGGGCGCTGACGACGGCAACGTTGTAACAGGAGGCATACCGGATGATGGAACAAAAGTTGGAGACTATTGGATGCGCATACGACGAGACCCAAATAGCCAAGGTACTGAATTAGGTTGGGGAAAAGGAACTGATGTCGGACAAGATGAAAAACTAGTATTGATTGATAAAGATCCTATCGCATCGGTAAAATATGTAGGCTTTGGAGGTAGTTCATCGGCTAAATACAGCGGCATTAAAGTCGACTTGGGCATTACACTTCCAGAAGGTTTCGAGGATACACCTAATGCTTTCACCTATCCAGAAAGTAGCGCTAATAAAATTGCAACAGGTAGCTACAATGGTGAGCTTGATGCTTGGATGATCAATGACGATGGCAAACTTTTCCGCTATAACGCTAGTTCAATGGATGAAGATCCATGGGAAAATCAATTTCCAGCAGGTGGCACCTACGCTACTCAATTCCCAAATCTGAACGATACCGTAACATTTACTGATATTGCCGTATCGTCAGACGGATACGCGCTTACAACTGATATGCGTGGTTATGTATGGCTCTTTGATGCTTCAAAAAATAACTGGACCTATCTTGAAGCTCCGGGCATGGAATCAACAAAGCCACAATTTGACCGCGTAGCCATTGGCAATAAATCATCCATGTTTGCTGTCCAAAAAACTACTAACCTTCTCTTCAAATATGTAAACGGCATCTGGACACCGGTCACCGATGAAAAGGGAATGCAAAGCACCGTGATTCATATCTCCGCAAGCTTTGATGGTACCATTGCTAGTATAGGAACAAATGGCAAAGTCTTCTTTTATTCTACCAATACTAACGGCAAAGCTGTTTGGACAGTCGAAAAGTATACTGATGTAGCAACAAAAGCCAGTGCTCCAATCATCCTGACAAAAATCGGCGTCGGAAGCGCAGACGACATCTGGGGTGTTAATGAAACCGCTACCGCAACAGAAGTCTGGCATAAAAAAGACGGTCTCTGGACTAAACTAACAGGATCAGGATTTACAACAATATCAGTTAACGCCGCAGGTACAGCGCTTGCAATAGACAACACTGGAAACGTGCACAACTTTGGTACTGACGGCATTGCTGTAGACACAACAGGAATTATAACCGAAGGTGGAACACTTGCCCTTGCATCGGCTTCATATGGATTCATGGATCCTCAAGACTCAAGCAGAAATAAAACTGTTGATGTTGCAAAGGCGCTAAGCGACCAAATTGGCAAAAGCGAGCAATTTAAAGTTCCTGCCGACATGGCAAGCTATTTTGGTAAAAATCCAGCACCAAATGCACAAAAGAAGTTGTCAGTAAAATTGACCTTCAATGGGTATCCACTCGATGAAATAATAGTTAATGAAGGCAAAGAGTTTGTATTCACCAAGAAAGATGCCCTTGAAAAAGTAGGCGCTAATACTGAAGATCTCAAAGTCTTTGCAGCCTATTTTGGTGCAGAAGATAACCAAGGTCCTATTAAAGATAAAGTCATCTGGATAACCGATAAGATAAAAGCTATGGGTAATACCATCACTGTTCCAGCCGATATGACAGCCTTCTTCTGTAAAGACGGCAAGGGAGTTATTACTGATCCAGCACCAAACGATCCAAAGAAACTTGCCATAGCACTGCTCTACCATGGACAACGCATTGATCTGAAAGCTGATCACGGCAAGGCATTTACATTCACTATAGCTGACGCAAAGGTAAAACTTGGTGATACAACGGCAACAAGCACAACCTATACCTATAACCCTATAGTCCACAACAACAAACGATGCTACTTCCCTGGAGGAAAATGGAGCTTTGCATCAAGCGCGAAAGCCCATGCACGCTGGATAAAATTCAATGCAAACTATACGGCAACAGACACGGTCAAACCGGAGATTAACATCTGCTTTGCAAATAACACAAACATTGATCCAGCAACAAACCTCATAAAGAATAACACTAGTTATGCGGTAACCATCGGCGGATCAAAGACCAACCCATCGCGTATCTACAGAGGAAACGCGGATTTTGGCATTGCAACAGACAGTAAGAATAAAAAACTCACCAGTGCAACAAGTATCACCAACCTGGTAACAGATGAAACATCGACAAGCGCCGGTGGAAACTACTGGGCTGAGATGATGGCATCAGACAACACATTCAGCTGGGGAACAGGCAATATAGTTGGGAAGAACACCAAGCAATCGTGGAAAGATACTAGCAGCAGCCCAATTTCTATCAACCGCGTTACCGTTGCAGGTTCACCTACGATGAACTTTACATCCATCTCTACTGGAATAACAAACAACGCAACAACAACACGTGCTGACGCAATTAAATCTGGTACCATCAAAATAACAAAGACAGCTGCAGTTAAAAAAGTAGCAACAACTGTTAAAAAGGCCGTAAATACAACGCTCTCTACAAAGAAAACAACCCCCGTCAAGACAACGATCAAAAAATCAACCGCAGTAAAGTAGTACTAACATTCTGAGCTTAAAAAGGAAGGCTGGGTGCGATTGACCCAGCCTTCCTTTTTAAAAGCCTCATCCCTTTTAAAGCACAACTGCAAAAAGTTCGTCCAATGAAATTAGCCCTTGTTCCACTTTTTTTATTCCATCATCCATTAAGGTTGTCATCCCTTGCTCAACGGCAAGCTCCCGCAATTTTTCAGTCGTCTGTGCTTCAGAAATATTCTCTCTAAAAAGATCGTTTACCGTTAAAAACTCAAAAATTCCAACACGCCCGCTGTAACCAATATTAAAACATCGACCACACCCTTGAGCCTCATATATTTTTTCAAGCTTAAGACCTTTTTTCTCAAGCATGTTTTTTTGAAGAGAAGTAAGCACGGTTTCTTTCTTACATTCCTGACAAAGCCTTCGAAGAAGTCGCTGCGCAAGAACGCCCGACAACGAAGCGTTGATAAGGTAAGGCTCTACCCCCATCTCAATCAAACGCGTAATAGCACCCGGAGCATCGTTAGTGTGTAGAGTACTAAGCACAAGGTGACCGGTCAGGGCAGATTCAATTGCAATGCGCGCAGTAATTTTGTCACGAATTTCTCCCAACATTATGATGTCAGGATCTTGGCGCAAAAGCGCTCTTAAACCGGTTTCAAATGAAAACCCTGCTTTCAGATTAATCTGACTTTGTGTAACCCCATCAAGATCATATTCGACCGGGTCTTCCATGGTAATAATATTATCTTTGGGAGAATTAAGCTTATTGAGCATTGCATACAACGTTGTCGTTTTTCCCGCTCCTGTAGGCCCCGTTACCAAAAACAACCCGTACGGTTTATGCAAAAGATTCTGCAATGCTTCAAACATCGTCGC
>JBAYHB010000121.1:0-3728 GCA_041666365.1 Candidatus Babeliales bacterium
ATCGCAAGCTGGCCTTCGCGCTGCCCTGCCATAAGATTAAACTTTGCTTGGAAATAAGCCTCTTGAGTTATATGACGATCAAGGTGGTTAGGATAAAAGTTTGTCCATACTGCAACGTCGGGAGCAAAGGTCGTATTTAAATCGAGTTGAAAGCTTGAAAGTTCAAGAACACCAAGATCATACTCATTAACTTGTTTCACTAAATCGAGCATGCCTATACCGATATTTCCACCAACAGCCGACCTGACAGATGCCTTGCCTGCAAGATCACATTCCAGAACATCTCCGCCGATATCATTATGCTGACCAACGGCATGATAACGGAGACGCTCTGTGAGCGCGCCAAGCAATTTTGTCGTCGTCGTTTTACCAAGCGAACCGGTTATCGCAATGACTGGCTTGGTAAAAAATAAAGAGAAAAGATCAAGTTCACACAGGATTGGGGTAGCGCTGTTTTTATAGGGCTCGATATTGATCCCCGGACTTGCAATCACAACATCACATCGATCAATAAACGCTTCAAGCGTCGTCGAAAGGCCTGTAATAAATATCCCGCCAGTCTGTGTAATAGATGCTTGTTCATCGGCGGTAAGCTCACGCTTGTCCCAGACCACAAGTTGTAGCTGACCGGTATCAATAACATCCCGCAGCTTCCCTTGTTTTACTACCTCGGGCGTATGCTTGTAGGTGTCCAGAAATGAAAAAATCGATCTACCAACAACACCAAATCCAATAATTCCGATCGTACTCATCGCTTGCCATCCAATGTTCAACGATACAATAAACCCCGACTATACCAACAAAAAAACTAGCAGAGGCGTTCTGGTTTGTCACGAAGAAGCAGGTTAAACTACGCCACGTTCTTGAGCAAGCGTAACAATTCGAGTTGTCGAACGACCCTGAACATAGGGAACAATCTCAACAGAACCACCATTGGCCAGCACGATATCAGCGCCTACAATATTTTTCCCCACGTAATCGCCACCCTTAACGAGCACGTTAGGACGAAGATAATCAATGAGCGCACGCGGCGTATCTTGGTCAAATGCAACAACAAAATCAACCCCGCCAAGCGCTGCCACAACAGCCGCACGCTCTTCAAGCGGATTAATCGGTCTTGATGGCCCTTTAAGGTGGCTCACCGATGCATCACTATTAAGTCCAACCACCAAAATATCGCCATATTTTTTTGCCTGTTTAAGGGTATGAATGTGGCCCGAATGTAAAATATCAAAACAGCCGTTCGTAAAAACAACTTTTCTTCCATCGGCCCTGAGCCAATCAAGTTCAATTTTAAGCGACGCCCAATCAGAAAAAACTTTTTCACTCGGTTCAGTTTGCCGGTCAATTAATTCATCAAGGCTTACGGCGTAGGTTTTGACATGCGAAACTGCCACAGAAGCAGCAGCGTTAGCCAAGCGCAAACAAATTTCATAGGAACATTCATGCAGGAGCCCGAGGGCAAGAAACGCGGCAACCGTATCCCCCGCACCGGTCAAATCAAAAACATCGCGCCGAACGGCAGGAACGTGAATGAATTCCTGAGGAGAAACAAGTTGAATGCCTTTGTCTCCCATCGTTATCACCAATGCCTTGAGGGCTAGAAGCTTACAAATACGCCGACCATTTTGAAGCATTGAGCCATCGTCTGGCAACCCAAAAAAGTTAACCATTTGCCGATATTCTTTTAAATTCGGCTTAATAATATCAACGCCATAATATTTACTAAAATCAGGCCCCTTTGGATCAACAAGAATACGACATCCCCGCGCTCTGGCGTATTTAATAATATGGGCCATCGTATGGCGATGTAATACCCCCTTGCCGTAATCAGAAACAAGCACCATTGATCCTGGTGTAAGCAAAAGCTTATAAGAATCACATAATGCACGTTCTTCCTGCGCAGACAATAAACAATCTGCTTCAGCATCTACGCGTAGCATCTGTTGCTTTTCGACCATAATCCGCTGCTTGCGCGTTGTTATGCGCTCACCACTTTTTATAATCCCATCGATTGAAAGGTGGAGTTCGTTCATTAATGACAAAATTTTGCGACAACTAACATCGTCATCACCAACCAGGCCAATCAACGTTGTCGTCAAACCAATGTGCCGACAGTTGGCAGCTACGTTTGCAGCGCCGCCAAGGCACCACGAACGTTCTATTTCTTTGACCACAGGAACAGGTGCCTCTGGAGAAATACGCGTAGCTGAGCCGAATAAATACTCGTCGAGCATGATGTCACCAATCACTACAACATTTTTAGGCGGAGCGTTTTTAATTTTAGCTATAGATTCTTTCATAAATGACTCTCCATCGCTTCATCATTTTTTCTAAATTATTGCTGTCCTGTAAGCTTTTAAGTAAGGTAATTGTGCATTCGATTGTTGCAGGTTTTGAACATACTCCATTTTTAATAAAGAAGAAAGGAATCGCTCATGAAATTGGTAATCTCATACAACATTCCAAATCTTGCAAAGGCCCTTGAACTGGCTCAACAGACAGCATCGTATGCAAACATTATTGGTCTTGGTTCTGCACTTATTCTCAAAGAAGGTGTTCACGCCCTTACCGAATTTAAAACAGCATTTCCATCTAAAGAATTGTTCGTTGAAGCAAAAATTATTGAGAAAGCAGAAGAATGCGTTACCATGTTTGCCAGCGCCGGCGCATCATACCTTTCACTCCTTGCCGGAGCGCATACCAGCGTCATAAAAAAAGCCGTCACCTCAGCAAAAAATTGCGGGCTTAAACTTGCGCTCGATTTAGTCGATGCACCGTCAATGGGACAATCGGCACTTGATGCGAAAATGCTCGGCGTTAATTCCATCATCGCGCACAGAGGCCAGTCACAAGAAGAAATTAGCTACTTAGAAAATAACTGGTTGAGCATTGCAGAGAACACTAACCTTCCACTTTTTATTAGCGGAAAAATCGATGAAAACTCGCTTCAACAAGTAATCGATCTTAAGCCGTTTGGCATTATTATTGGTTCAGCAATTATAAAAGCCAACAACCCAGTAGACAAAGCAAAATTATTTTACGATCGTATTACAGCTCTATAAAAGCACCACGTTGACATTGCACCTACACATACTAAACTCTTGCAAATGTCATAGGTAACAAAAAACAAACAGGAGAATGTATGATCGACTACGTCATTCAATCAGACCTAAAACCAAAGGGCCTTACGGGTATTTCAGATGCTCAAATCGACGACCACTGGAAACTCTATGAAGGCTATGTAAAACAAACAAATGCCCTACGCAACGAACTTTCAGACCTTGCGCGCCAAGGTCAAGGTGCATCGCTAGCCTACGCCGACCGTCGCCGACGCCTCGGCTTTGAAATGAACGGCATGGTGCTGCATGAACTTTATTTTGGCGCACTTGCTTCACACCCCACCCCTTTAACCGATGGCCCATTAAAGCAAGCGCTTGCTGCAACCTGGGGATCATATGAACAATGGCTGGTTGATTTTTGTACCACAGGAAAAAGTCGTGGCATCGGATGGGCGATTCTTTTTATGGATCCTACAACAAAGCAGCTCGTCAATTGTTTTGTACATGATCATGACATGGGAAACATTGCGGGATTCACGCCGCTCCTGGTTATGGATGTATGGGAACATGCCTTTATGCTCGATTACGGGCTGAAGCGCGCTGACTACATCAACTCATTCTTCAAAAACATTAACTGGCCAATCGTGGAAAAGAGAGTTAAATAAT
>JBAYHB010000122.1:0-3721 GCA_041666365.1 Candidatus Babeliales bacterium
AGCTCAGTTGGATAGAGCAACGGATTTCTAATCCGTAGGCCACAGGTTCGAGTCCTGTCGGGCACACCAGTCTTCACTAACATAGCTTCAAACAATACTCAACGTTTCGGCCATATCTGGCAATCAACAATGTAGTGCGTATACAACAACACAACAATCTTCCCTTATTTTAATTTTTAGGAACTCATGTCAAAATTCGGCAACCAAAAACACTTTCACGATAGAGAAAGATTTTCCTCATCATCTGCACCAACAAAGAAAAATGATAATCGCACGCAGCGCGACCAACCCGCTATGCCTTCTCGTCCAGATACAAGCTCCATCAAAAGAACGCCTAAAGAATCTTATTTTAAAGACGCTCCCAAGCGCGACTCACGTCACAACGCGCCAACGGATCGGACAGGCAGGCCAGGTAAACATGAAACAGGTAATACTCGAGATGCAAAACCATTTCAACGGTCACGCCCTGTAAGAAATGGCGACGGCAATTTTCGTTCGCCCGCAGGGTTAAATCGCGGTAACAATCGTATGGGTGGAAGAAAAATTAAAAAATTCGATCCGTCAGACTTCATTAAAAAAGTTGAACAACTCGTTCCTTCAGCCGTCTACACGCCAAAACATACATTTTCAGACTTTTTAATCGAAGAACAACTTAAGAAAAACATTCTCAAACGTGGGTACACAGCGCCTACACCTATTCAAGATCAAGCGATACCGCTCCTACTTGAAGGCAAAGACGTCGTTGGTACAGCAAATACAGGAACGGGCAAAACGGCTGCCTTTTTGATTCCTCTGGTCAACAACCTTTTAACCAAAAAAACTAAACGTGTATTAATTATTACGCCAACCAGAGAGCTTGCAGCCCAAATTCAAGATGAACTTTCATTTTTTAAAGAGAACACTCCATTTTCTTCTGCATTGTGCATAGGTGGACTAAATATTAATCATCAAATCAATCTGTTGAGCAAACATCCTGAATTTGTCATAGGCACGCCTGGTAGATTAAAAGATTTAGAACAACACCGCCTGTTACGCTTATCTGATTACACATCAATTGTTCTTGATGAAGTCGACACTATGCTTGATATGGGATTTATTAATGATATGACTTATATCATTTCTCGATTACCAAAGGATCGCCATTCTCTCTTCTTCTCAGCCACCATCTCGCAAGAGATTAAAGGCATCATGGATGGTTTTCTCCGTAACCCTATTATGATTAGCGTTAAAACACGACAAGCAGCTGAAAACGTCAACCAAGACGTGATTAAAACAAACAATAAAATTGAAACCCTTCATGATTTACTCATCAAGCCTGACTTCACCAAAGTTATTGTTTTTGTACGAACAAAGCACAGCGCTGACAAATTGGCTAAGAACTTAAAAGAGCGAGGCTTCCAGATTGTCACCATCCATGGCGATAAAACACAAATGCAGCGCAAGAAAGCGCTTGAATTATTTAAAGACGATCATGTCAAAATTCTTTTAGCAACTGACATTGTCGCTCGTGGCATAGATATCGACGACGTCTCTCATATCATTAATTTTGATATGCCACAAACGCATGATGATTATATTCACAGAATAGGTCGAACAGGACGTGCAAATAAAGTTGGCCAAGCGTTAACCTTTATCGAAGGGTAATACCAAGCGCTCCTTCAGACAATCAAACTAGTAAAAGAGCCAGAGTTACTAAGCTCTGGCTCTTTTACTAGGGTACAGCAAAATTAATTAATTTATGGCAAAAATTGCTGAACCTTATGGCGTACAGCATAAGGTTGATGGTACGGAACACCAATAAACTGGGCTATTGCGCGTAGATGCTTTTCAAGGCCATCAAAATTTTGTTCAAATTCCGCCTCACCATCAAGAACAAGTACGGGGACTTTTTTAATAGGTTCATCAACATCGTGCATTTCAACGAGCCATTCCTCATGTTTATGGTGAAGAGCTTGCAGATAATCTAGTGTGATGCCACTTTCTTCTGAGCGACGACGTTTAGTCATTCGTGCAAGTGCAACTTCAGGCGACACCTTCAAATAAATAAATCCATGTGGAATGGCTGAATATTGCTCAACAAGCCATGAAAACCACTCACGGTAGACTTTCCATTCAAGTGCCGTCATAAAACCAGCTTCATAACAATGTTTGGCAAAACAGAACCGGTCACAATACACCGAGCGCTCAAGGAGTTGAGCTTCTTTATCAGGATATGCTTTTTGATGTTCTATCATTGCCTGGATCCGCGTGATGAACGCGTATGACTGGAAGGTATAGGCCCAACGACTTGTATCCTTGTAAAAAAGCTCAAGAATATTACCCGCACGACCATCCTGCTGCCACTTCATCGCAGGCTCAGGAACAATATCAATGTTCAGATACTCGCCCACGGCCTTGAGTAGGGTCGATTTTCCAGATCCAATGTTCCCTTCCAAAATATACATTCTGTGATTCGTAGAAAACTTCATATACGCTCCTTTAATTTTGTTTACTTATATTTCTATCTAAAAAGTCCCCTTATGTGGTGAGTTGGGAACTATTTTATCTTGACACAACGCGAAAAGCCATCTCTTGGAAAAAAAGTCAGAAAAGCTTTCTAAAGCTTTGTTTATTGACATGATTTATATTTTTGGTTTAATGATCGGGTGAGGTTAATTATAGTAATTTTTAGCAAACCATCCTTGCAATCGGCACCTTCAAATATTATTTGAAGACAACAGCATTCCTATCGCATCTCTAACGGCCTTGCAAGTAACAAACGAGGATCTATGAAGATTATCGCTCCACGAGTGGCATCACATTTAGTCTATGTTCTCCCATTGGTCGCTCTGATAACACCGGTACCGACGCATGCTGCTCAAGAGGAAAAAGTAACTGAAATTTCGTTTGATGATTATCACGACGAGTTCGACGATGCCAACCTTAACTTACCGGTAAAAACAACACCCGGGGACACGTTTAACATGCTCGCCGATAATCCAGGGTTAATTCTCACTGGCATTCAGCTGTCAGGCATTAATGAACCACTTTGGAAGCACACGAAGGCTCCTGTTGGTAGGGATATCCTTTACCTCTTACCCCATAAAATAACCTCAATTGAATTTGGCGGCGGGGCTGCAAGCCTTTTCTTCAACATGACGAATAATATGCGAGTCTCTGCCGATAGTTTAATTCAGTTCGATCAACTGAATGAAATATCAGAACTTTTAACAAATGCCGCAAGTATTAAAGAACTCCCTTGCCTCGTGTCACTCTTTCGTAAAACCAATATTCAGGAACACAAGGGGGGGGTACTCCTTCAGGGAGGCATCACGCGCGGCCCCTTCTCGCTGCAGCTTAATACAGCCCTTCAAGTCGTTGAACGCAATTTTTGGCTCAATGAACAGGATCAAACAGCAATAAAGAATATGATTTTGCAGTTCGATCCCACACTTGAGCTGCAAAATCGCGAAGGCTTAAAGGTCGCAGGAGGGCTTGGCGATACACGCCTAAAGGCTGGTCTGAACACGCTTAACATGAATAGCTTTCAGGTTGACGTTGGTACTGAGATAATTCTGCCAACCAGCATTCTTTCCTATGTCCCTAAAATGACAATTACACCTCAAACAACCCCAACAACCGTGCGCGAGCTCCTTGACCGTGGAGTCGATATGATCAAATCCGTCCGTGACTATGTTTTGGAACCCCGTGTTGGCAATAACGGCCACTTTGGTGCCGGATG
>JBAYHB010000123.1:0-3638 GCA_041666365.1 Candidatus Babeliales bacterium
AACTTCTTTACGCTCAACGCCCTCAAATTTATAGAGCTTGGTAATGCGCAATGGAGCTCCTACATACTCTTTTTTGCATGCAATGAGCTGTTTACCCAAACTGATTGTTCCACTAAAAATACGACCGATTCCGATACGACCAAGGTAGTCAGAATGATCCAAGTTAGTGATTAAAAGACGTAGGTTGCCATCTTCTTGCTTTGGAACTGGAATATGTTCAACAATACATTCAAAAAGAGGCTTTAACGTACCACCGCGAAGATCTTTATCAAGTGATGCATATCCGCCACGTGATGATCCATAAAGAACAGGGAAATCAAGTTGCTCATCGCGCGTTGCAAGTTCAAGGAAAAGATCGTGAATCATGTTTTCAGTACGTTCGATATCTGCATCTTTTCGGTCAATTTTATTAATCAAAACAATGGGCTTAAGGTCAAGTTGCAGCGCTTTTTGTAAGACGAAACGAGTTCCAGGCAATGGTCCTTCTGCTGCATCAACGAGCAACATAAAACCTTCAACCATCTGCAATGTACGCTCAACTTCTCCACCAAAATCCAAGTGACCTGGGGTATCGACGATGTTGATTGTTACGCCCTGCTCAAGCTTGATTGATGTATTTTTTGCTAAAATAGTAATACCGCGCTCACGCTCAATATCGCCTGAATCCATAACGCGTTCAATCGCTTGATCGCTTCCAGCTTTGATCGTACCAGACTGTTTAAGCATTTCATCGACAAGCGTTGTTTTGCCATGGTCAACGTGTGCAATAATGGCAATATTTCGAAGATCGGTCCTCTGTGTAAAACTCATTGTTCCCCTCACCAGGTTTAGATTAAAAATATAAAATCGACTAAAAAGAGCGAAAACTGTAATAGAAGTGCCCCTCTATTACAGTTTAACTCGTTTAGATATTGTTTTTCAAAAATATTATAAATGAACTGCGCAGAATGGTAATAACCCCATTGAACGAGCCATCTTTATTTGACGTGAAAGCTCTCTCTGATGAAAGAAACAGTTGCCTGAAACGCGTGATGGCAAAATCTTGCTTCGCTCAGTTAAGAATGAACGCAAAAAAGTTGCATTCTTATAGTCGATCAACGGTTCGTGCTCAGCGTTGCCGCAAAAACGGCAGTGCTTAGGTCCAAGATAAGATTGCTTACGAATCTTTTTCTTAAGAAGACGCGAACTTACTTTCAGTTTTATTTTTTTTGCCATGACTTATCCTTCACCATTTTCATCGCCGTTGCCATCAAAATCGCGATCGCCAACGTTCTTTACTGAACTCAGCAAATCCATCTTGTTATCTTTGAGGAATGTATCACCGGTAACATTGCGGCCCATTTCAACTGAATCTGGTCGTTGGTAGGTCGTAGCTGCGTTAGCAGGAAGTCTTACCGAGAGTGTACGCAAGATGAAATCGCTACACTTTAACTTGAAGAATGTTTCAATTTCTTTCAAGACAGCAGTAACTTTTTCAACAGGAACATCATAACGGGCAAGTATGTAAATACCATACTCACTACCATCAATTGGGTAAGCTAGGCGTAGTTTGCCCCACTTATCAAACACAACAACCTTGCCGCCATTGTCTGCAAGGTGTTTATCCAAATAACGCTCGATCGTTGCCAATTCATCATTGGTGATTTCTGTACGGGCAAGTAACAGCGTTTCGTACTTGTGTAACATTGCTTAGGTTCTCCTATACGTGTTAACCATAAACGATATGACTCTACAAAAAGGAGATAGCAACCAACGCTGGTTGCTAACGGAACCCTCTGGGCTTTCGCCACAGCAATAAGTCTAGCCGAAATGATTTTTTTTGCAATTATTGTGTCAGGAGATGACATGTGCCAAAATTTGCCTACTTCCCTTTATTTTGGGCCTTATTTTTGCTGATGTAATAATGCGCAAGCTTAACGAGCATATCATTAGAAGCTGACGATCCAGACCCTATTTCAAGTTGTGCGATCGCTTTTTCATTCAAAAAGGAAATAATCTCATAGTCCCTACCATAAACTTCTCTCAATGTAATTTTATGAATATTGTCCCATGAGATCAATCTACCATCACAATGAATTCCCTCATCACCAAAGGCTACCAAAACAACCTTATTATTTTTATAGACAAAATAGTCGTATAAAAGCATAGAGGCAGGGACAATACGAAGAGCATGAAACACCATGATGATGCCCAAATATCTTATTGTTTGGGGAAAATCATTAGATATGTCACTGCTCTTGTAAATAATTGTACCCCCAACTGTTAGCAAACCAGCCCAGATAAGAAATTTTTTCACTGCTCCAGGATTAGGAGCATTGTAAAATGTCACGGTCTTACCGTCGTAGATGACATTACCATCAGATTTTTTCACAAAATCTTCAATGAATTTATCATGCGCTTCTTGCTCGCCTGCCGGCTTACCTGTTTTTTCTACCTGCACAGACCCAGCAGGTTGAACAGAGGCTTCGTTTTTTTGATCATCCGGTACAGGTACAACTTTGGGCAAAGGGGTAGATCCGCCGCTTAGCGTTGCTACAGTAAAAAAGAGGACAACAAAAAACGATACCCTAAAAAATCTAGCTGCCATAAGTATCCTAATTACTTTGCCTCTTCCGCTAGTTTCTTACGTTTTCCCTTTTTCAGGATATTAACGTAATCAGCAACAAATTGTACAAAATCTTCAACCGTGATTGATAAACGAGAAAAATAACCGTCAATTGCTTCGATTGTAAATAATTTTTTCCATTGCTCATCACAGAAAGAAATATTTTTCCAATTGCCTCTATCTCCTCCATGAACAGTTACGATATCGATATTTTTTACCTTCTCCCATGCAATGCCATCACCATCATACGTAATACCTTCCTTATCAAACTTAATGAATGGGACCTTCTTAGACTTGTGAGCGATATACTCATACAGATCGCTAATACAAACTACCCCTGCATATAGGCCCAAAAAAGCTGCTATCACTTGTTGCCCCCAATATTTTGAAGCAGCATTACTACCGCCAATCTCTTTTTTGTTGAATGCAACAAACACAAATGATCCTGCAGCCAAAAGTGCTGCAATAGCGGCGTCTAAGCGAGTGTCGCGAGGAACGTAATAAAAAGTAAGCTTTTTACCGTCATAAACAACATTTTCGTTTTTATCCAATTTTTTTAGGAAAATCTCAACTGCATCATTTATGCTTTTATCTGAAATCGATTGTTTGTTTTCTTCTACTACTTGTTTAGGAGCAGCAGCTGGCTGAACAGCTACTTCATTTTTTTGATTGGCTTGTACTTCTGGCATAGCCTTCACTTCAGGTAAAGGCGTGGACTCGCTCTTTGGAACTACCACTTTTTGATTGTTGTCTTGAGAATTCGATGCAGATTCCACCTCGGGTAATGGCGTAGCCTGACTTAACGGCTGCTGTACACAACCTTTTCCATAATTTGTATTTTCTGATGGTTTTGATGGCTTTATTATCTGGGGTTCTTTGGGACGAGTAAAAACCGATGGGATAGGTCTGTTGCGCAATGCCGATATCATGCTAGATACATCATTTAACGTAGAGTCACTCTCGTTTTTTGGCATATCATTTGAACTGATTATGTTAAAGATAAACTGTCCATTCCCCTCGCGTTTAAATATGC
>JBAYHB010000124.1:0-3522 GCA_041666365.1 Candidatus Babeliales bacterium
CAACGTGGCCCGGGGTGTCAATCAAATTAAGCAAGTAGACTTTACCGTTGTACTGATAAAATAGCGAAGCCGTTTGAGCTTTGACGGTAATACCGCGTTCACGTTCAACCTGCAGCTTATCAAGAAACTGTTCGTTTTTTTGGCGCGAAGAAATCGTCCCTGTAATTTCAAGCAGGCGGTCAGCAAGCGTCGATTTGCCGTGATCAATGTGAGCAATAATCGAGAAGTTGCGGATGCAATCGGGCGTAAAACTTTTTATATCAAAATCAGTTATAGTCGTTACATTCATAGTTTTTTAATCAAAAAATTATTTTGATCCTTCCAATAATCTGGCTACATCTTTTTGTGTTTCATACACCATCGAAGCAATAAACATCTTAAAATCACTATCATCGCGATGCGCTTTTTCCAGCGATGCTATGTAATCGCGCCTGCGCACAGGGGGAATAATTGCAACAAAATAGCCGTGCTGCAAAAGCACAAGGTTCATCAACAACCGAGCAACCCTGCCGTTGCCATCAACAAATGGATGAATAAAAACAAATATTTTATGCACAAGTGCGGCGTACTCCACACCATGCATACCATCAGGCAACATTCCATAGTCGGTAATAAATTGCTGCATCAACACTGCAACCTTATCAGGTGTAGGTAAGGCATATTCAGATCCAGAAATAAACACCTGCTCCGTCCGATATGCCCCAGCACGTGCCATATCAATACGGTGGTAAAAAAGCTTGTGCAACTGCTGAATATCTGCCTGGCTAAAACTTTTTTGTTGTGCCATAGCAAACATCATGGTAAAAGCTTCACTATGCCCAATGGCCTCAAAATGATCGCGCAATGGCTTACCGGAAACAGTTAAACCGTCTTCGATGATAATTTTAGTTTCTGTCTCGGTCAGCGAATTACCTTCCAAGGCATTGCTCGAATAGGTAAGGCCAACGTTGTAATAATCCTTAAGCGACCCGAGCACGTTGCCCTCAAGGGGGCGATACCTATTAATTTTATCGCGTAATTGGTCAATCTTGAGCAAGAGATCGTTCATAGCCTACATCCTCTCAGGCTTAGTCAAACCAAGCAAATCTAAACATACTTCAAGCGCGTCTTTAGCCATAACTACCATGAGCAAACGCATCTTTGAAACTTCAACATTTTCCGGGTCAATCACGCGATTACCGGCGTAATAACTATGAAAACTGTGCGCAAGTTCCCATGCATAATTTGCAAGGATATTGGTTTGATAGGTACGTTCGATTGAACTCAAAATATCGCGCAACGATAGAATCTTTTTAAGCAGGGCAATATCATTTGGTGAAAGAAGCGCCAATATTTCTTCGCCCTCAACAGTCCGCTCATCCTGAGCTTGTCGAAGGATTTGAGCGCTCGCATGGTTCGACAGGCTCACCACGAGCGGCAACGAATCAACAACCTGTTTAAGAGCTACTTCTTGCTGCGCTTTAGCCAGCACACTCAATGCTCGAACATATGCGTAGTGAATATAAAAGACTGGGTTTTCATCAGTTTTTTTAAGTGCCGTTGCCAAGTCAAATTCCAAATGGGTATCAGCCTTGCGATGGAGATAAAAGAAGCGCGCAACATCGGTGCCAACCTCGTCAACAACGTCACTTAACTTCGTAAAGGTTCCCGCACGCTTTGACATCCTGACGGCAACATCATTTTCTTTAATCGTTACCAACTGATAGAGGATCACGTCAAGCGCGTCGGCATTGTACCCAAGGGCCTGCATAGTAGCCTTGAGACGCTTAACATAGCCGTGGTGGTCCTGACCCAAGATATCAATCAAAACATCGTAGCCACGGTCAAATTTATTTTTATGGTAGGCAATGTCAGCAGCAATGTAGGTCAGCTCACCGGTTGCTTTGCGAATCACGCGGTCTTTGTCATCGCCAAACTGAGTTGACTTAAACCAGAGCGCACCGCCCTCTTCGTACACCAAATCGCGTTCTTGTAAAATCTTAATCGTCGCTTCAACTTGGCCACTTTGATGCAACGTTTTTTCTGAAAACCATTGATCAAAGTGAATGCCATAATTAGCTAAATCCTTTTGCTGTAACGTGAGAAGGTGCTGCATCGCGTAATCAGTAAAAAAACTAAGCTCTTTTTCGAGTACTGTCTTGCCATGCTCGGCGACACATTGCTGCGCAAGCTCAACCATGTACTCCCCGCGGTAACCTTCTTCAGGGAGCCCTGCTTCTATGCCAAGTTGTTGTTTGCAACGTACTTGTAAGGAAAGGCCAAGCAGCCCCATTTGGCTACCGGCATCGTTGATATAAAACTCTGTGGCGACCTGGTGACCTAAAAACTTCAAGACACGACCCATGACATCGCCGATAATGCCGTTTCTGCCGTGGCCGAGATGTAAAGGTCCGGTTGGATTTGCGCTGACAAATTCAAGAAGATAGCGCTTGGGATTATCAACACCAGTAAAAACATCACGTTTGGTTGTTAAAAGTTCACGCGCAAGCTGCTGCCATGTTTGTTTGGTCAAGGTAATATTCAAGAAGCCCGGACCGGCAATTTCAATTTTTTCGATCACAGTACACAGTTCAGTATCTGCACCAACCGCCTGGATAATTTCAGTAGCCAACTGCCGTGGATTTTTGCCCAGCACACGTGCCAGCACCATTGCTGCATTGCAGCTTAAGTCGCCGAATGTTGCCGCATCTTTATCGGCATTCAGCGTTACATCAATACTGGCAATCTGTTCAGCTGACAAGCCGAACAACTGCTGAATAAACGAAAGAAAACTTTTTTTAAAGGTAACAATGCTATTCATAATTTCCACCTCACTTAAAATCCAAGCTCCCGCTGCACAAAACACTTACGGGAGATTGATTAGTGTAGCAGAATACACCAAATTTGGGAAGGTCGAATGGCGACAGAAAAAACCCTCTACTTGCATTCCTAAGACTGTTTTTATACATTTTCAATGAGCTGGAATACTCAGCGCGTCAATTCAATGATCCTAACTGAAAAAAGAGGGTTTTTATGTCTCAGAATACAACCTTTAAGCTTTGCGTTGCTATTATTTTAACACTTTCAACAACATCGACACCGCTTCCAGGAGCTTTAAAAAACCACGATATCTCACAGTACTTACGCGACGCCGTTAAAGAAAACGATTTTGAAAAAGCCTATGAAATGCTCACAAACGGAGCCGATGCTAACGCTATTGATGGGCATGGTACTTTTCCACTTCATACAGCAGCAAGCAATGGAAACTTTGCAATCGTAGCCCTCCTTATCATCTACAACGCAAACGTTAATCAAAGAAACTCACGTAGGCTTAGCCCTCTCCTTAAAGCCCTTGATGACAATGGTGATTATGATAACAACGATGAGGCAACATCAAGCCACTTCATTGCAGGCAATAATAACAGGACTTACGCAAAGAGTTCAAATAGTTGATTAAAAGATCTAAGTCGCCTAATCAAGTCCATCAATTTTAGCTCCCTGAGGTCATTAAGAGCTTGTTCAGGATTTTCGAGTTTAAGTCGA
>JBAYHB010000125.1:0-3514 GCA_041666365.1 Candidatus Babeliales bacterium
TTGGCGAAAAGAATAGTAGGGTCTTGCGCGGGAATGAGCGACGAACTTTGCACGACGGTATGACCGCGTGAAGCAAAAAAATCCAAAAACTTTTTACGAATTTGAAAAGAATTCATGGCTCTTGACCCTCGCTTAAAAATAATATTCCTACTTCTGAGTAACATTTTTGAGAGGTTGTAGACTAGCATGTTTCGCTGGCGCAGTAAAATACGGCCCTCTTTCATCTGCAATATTCTTTATTTTTCATACCCGGTCCTGATAAAGTAAAAAAAGCATAAGCCACAGTTAACGTTTATAGAGCAAAGGGGGCCCTATGGAAAGAAACGTGTTTCTGGCTGTTTTTCTTTATTTGTTATGCATAGGTACATGCAACATTGACCTTGACGCGGCTTTTAAGAGCGATGACAAAAGTGAAACATATAGCGAGGTCAAATCAGTTAATTCATTAAGCGATGACGATACACCTCAACAAGAAATCACCCCCAAGTTGCGTATAGAATTCTTTTTCTTACAATTGCATGTTTTACTGGGCATTCCTACATTAAGCGACATAACTAAAGATAATATCGCAGAGGACCTGACTAACACGTACCTATCCACACCCTCCCTCAGCATGGCAACAGTAGTAGACTCGCGCAAGCGCTCACCACTCCATTATACTGTGGAAAATTGTCTTTATAAGTCTTCAAACTTACTTATCAAGAGAGGCATCAACATAGATATGCAAGATGAAAATGGATGCACCGCGCTTCACCTTTTAGCACAGAAACCTCTACCCAAGAACTTTGTTTTCAATAACAGAACGCTGGAGGAAACAGAAGAAATTGGAACGTTATTGATCGATGCTCAGCCAGAACCAATCAAACAAGAGCCCAACAATCTGGTCCCCCACAAAATTATCCCCTATAAAAAATTGCACATCTATGCCATAAAAAACCATCTACGGAAAATCAATATAGACCCAATTAAGATTGGAAACCTTCTGCTTCAAAATGGCGCAAATATTTATATTAAAGACAAGAATGGGAAACGAGCGCTTGACTATGCCAAAGAGAACGGAAATCACAAGCTTGCCAACTCTATTATGGAAAGACAAGCAAAAGAAGAATCTGAGATGACAGAAATCGACGAAATGTTCCCTCCGTCCTCGTCACCACTTAGTAGTCTCAACGAACCACAGGACTCTTCGTTGCCAGATATAACATACGAATAATCCTTAATGGATGTTTTCAGGGGGGGTATATGAAAAATAAGTTACTAACACTCAAGATCTTATGTGTTTTCATATTAATCGTACTACATAATGACAACATTAACGCCGCATTTTTACGGTCTGCTACGGATACAGACGAAGAGAGCTCATACGTGCAAGCTGCTATGGGCGTAGAAACATCACTCTTACAAGATGCTATTGATGAGGATGACAATGAAAGAGAGAGGGAACAGGCAGAGCAGATTGCGAAAAACTGCTATAGCTTCTTTTCGACTTTTTTCAATATCATTCAAGAAGAATCCCGACCTAATCAGGACAAAGAAGACCTGCTCATGCAACTAATAGACAAATTTATTCCTAAAAAATTATCTATAGACGAACCCGATGGAGAGCCCCGTCGGACAGTGCTTCATTACGCCATCGAAAATCATTTTTATGAGCTTGCTATAGACTGCATAGTGAAGAAAGGGGCTGACGTTGATGTTCTGGACAAAAATCGCGCGCTAGCACTTCATCTTCTCATTCAACAATTTTCTGTTGGCCTTACAGATTTAACACCCAGCCAAAGAAAACTTTTAACACTGCTTCTCGAAAAAGGCACCATTCCCGAAGTGGAGGATAGGCGTGGAAAGGCACCGCTATCCTATACCACTCAAGAAAGTATTATACACTATGCTATGGGGATACTGCGCGCAAAAACTACGGCTTGGGGTATTCAGAATGAAGATAATCAACTTATAGATGTACCACTTCTTCAGCGAAATCCATCACGCCCACCAGAGAATGAATCATGCTTTAACTGCTGCATCTGCTCGTAACGACAGTTGCAACAAACTTTAGAACTTTCCTTTGATAGGTTTCCTTTTGATAACAATGTAGCCAGCCATGACGGCACGGAGGTCCTATCCATAGTTTCGATTTTTTATTTTTTGCGTTTGCATAAAGCTGCAACGTATCAATGGGCGATATAAAATTATCATTGCATGAATGGATAAAGAAAATTGGTTTTTTGATTACTTTAACACTCTCTTGTGGATTCATACTGTTAATATCAAAATTTGCTAGGTAGCGATACATCTGCTTGATCAAAGGGAAAAATGGATAATACGGTAGCCCTGATTTGACCGAAAAGCCCTTAAGCATCATGTCACTCAAAACTGCATAGGTTGAATCTATAATCAATGCATCAGCAAGATTTGGTTCAAGTTCTGCCGCCTTAAGTGTTGCAGCCCCACCCATTGATATACCCAATACAACGGTGCTATTTTTCGTGTCGGCATCAGCATTGAAAGTCTTTTTCATAAAATTTACTGCTGCTATAACATCTTTGTATTCATGATAACCAATAGATGTAATCGTCCCCTCACTTTGTCCATGGGCCCTAAAATCAAACAATAAGATATTCCAGTCAGGGAAAAGATCGATCAATGCATACATAAATTCTTTTCTTCCCTGATACCCATGACACATCACTGCATTCACTGTTGCATCTTTACGCGTAATCAAAAAACCCGAAAGCTTAAGGCCATCTTGTGTGCAAAATTCAACTGATTTTGCATCCTGCCGCTCAAGAAGTTCTTGACGAATTTCAGCAGCAACCTCTGACAAATGTTTTCCATAAAATACGCGGTCCCCTGCAAACGTTAACTTATAGAGGGCATAATAGGAAATGGATAATGAAACAAGAAGACCGAAAAAAATAAGGCTGCACGCAACAACCAGCTGACTTCGTACCGAATTCAACTTCATAGCGAAAAACCACTTGAGTAAATATTTTTACCTGCGATAAAATGCCAATGCAAATGAAACACACTTTGACCTGCAGCAGCACCATTGTTGACAATAACATTAAACGCTTGATCGGGAAGATCTTTACTCAATCGCTGTGCCATGTCCCACATCGCCCAACAGATATCTTTGTCGGCAGTGGTTATGGATGCCATATTTTCAATGTGTTTTTTGGGAAGAATAAGATAATGAATAGGAGCTTTCGGAGCAATGTCACTGATAACTAAAACATGTTCGCTTTCTTGAACGATGGGACTTCTGATCTCCCCACGAATGATCCTGCAGAAAATACATGCGCCCACCACAAGACCCTTTCAGTTGCTACCCGCTCGCTTAAAAATGGTGCCGAAGGTCGGACTCGAACCGACACAGTATCGCTACCGCGGGATTTTGAGTCCCGTGCGTCTACCAATTTCGCCACTTCGGCATGTCAAACATATCCCCGTAAACGTAACAAAATACCCCAAAACGTCAAGCTCAGATTAGAAATTAAATGCATTGGCAGCGCTAAAA
>JBAYHB010000126.1:0-3504 GCA_041666365.1 Candidatus Babeliales bacterium
CTTGCCATCACGCATCAGACCTTCGATTGTGTAGGTCTGCTCTGCTCCGGCAAAACGTTCACTTTCAGACTTGATGCCAACAATGGCCGGAATCGCCAGTTCGTTTTCATACAGATCACGATAGATTTCCAACGCTTGTTGGGCCATTGCAATCGCCTCTTCAAGCGTTGCATGGGCAGTATGCCCTTCTTGCCACAAGAATTCTGCACTGCGGACAAAAGGACGCGTACGCATCTCCCAACGGACAACGTTGGCCCATTGATTAACCTTGAGGGGCAAATCGCGCCACGAGGTAATCCACTTGGCGAACATGTGATAGATAATTGTTTCCGAGGTCGGCCTGACAACAAAAGCTTCTTCAAGCTGTTTGCCACCGCCATGGGTAACAACGGCTAGCTCTGGTGAAAAACCCTCGATATGTTTAGCTTCTTTTTTTAAAAATGATTCTGGAATAAGTAATGGGAAGTAGGCGTTTTTGGTCCCTGTCGCCTTGATCTTTTTATCAAGGATCGCCTGAATATTTTCCCAGATTGCATAACCGTTGGGGCGAATGATAAAGGTCCCGCGGGTTGGACTTTCGTCAACCAACTCGGCTGCAAAAATAACATCTTGGTACCACTGTGCAAAATTCTTTGATATATCAGCTAACTTTTCCATCGTCATAACCTTAGATTTATAAGCCAGATCAATTGTAAAGACGATGAACAGTATAGCATAAAAAAGCCATCACTATAACTTCAATCTAATGATGATAGCAAGCGACTAAGCTGCAAATCCTCTGGCTGCTTTCCATTAGATGTCGCTGCTTGTATCCCTTGGAACAATTCAGGAGATACCAGATCATCTTTTCTTTCGGCCAACTGAGCACATCGAAACCAAGTTCCCTGGTAAAGTTCTCGATCATCAATCGCTTTAATCTCATCAGAACTTTTTTCCTTCTTTTCTTCTGCCACTGTTTTACAATGACGGTCAAGAAATTCTTTATCCTCAGGAGCATACTTTTTTGCATCAGAAATGCGACGAGCAAGAACTTGTGAGGCCTCATATTCTTGATTAGTTTTTTCAATCCAGCGCCACAGAGCATAGCCAACAATTGCCCCAACGAGGATCCCCACCCCAGGGTTCTCGCATATAAATTTCCATGGTCGGTGAATGAAATAGTCGGCAATTCGCTCTGCTAGACCAAACATGCGGTATTCATCACTATAAATACCGCAGAGCAGTTGATAGAACGTTATAATACTTTGCAAGAAGTCCCTGTCATCTTTATTCAAAAACATTGTTCTTGATGCCAGATAAGACGTAAAATACTTTGCTCCATCGACAGCATTATCACGTAAGCTACGAATATGTCGTGGTTGAAACGCTTCGGCATGAGAGACTTCGTCAAGTAATGTGCAGGTTGTATAAAATGTATGGGCAAGCTCGGGATTGTAAAATGTTGTCTGGGACGAAAATACTGTAAAAATCTCACCCTGTAAGGCTATGGCCTTTTCAACCGCCGTCTTCAACTGCTCTGTTTTTTTGAGCTCTGTCTGCAATGCATCTTTTTTAAGCGTCAAAGGAACACTCGTCGCAAGTATTTGCTGCGTGTGTGAAAGCAAACAATACAGCGACGTATTTTCAATGGAAATATGTGCTAGTCCTCTTAGAGGCAAGAAAAACATGCACATAAATAATAATTTTCTAACTACGTTCACAAAAACCCCCACATTATTTTTTAATGAGCAGCTATTGGCACAGAAGCTTGCTGAATAAGAGCATCTAACGTTACGGAAGCTGCTGCCTCTTTTTTATGTGCCATAATGGCATTGAATCGTTCTTGATTTCTCGCTTTGAATGCTTGCAAATCACGATGATGTTGTTGTTCAAATTCAGCCGCTTGAGACATAAGTTGGATACCACGTTCGTATTTATCTCCTCTATAATCATCAGTAGAATCTAAAACTCGATCAAGAGTCTCTATAGAAGGGTTATAACTAGCTCGCGCAGCCATGCCTCCAGCAATTACATCTAACCGCTCTGTAACGTTATGGTCAGTAGCCCGTGATTCATTTACTGAATCATATACAACAAAGTCAGGGCGTTCTCGCCCTTTACCCGCAGGAATTGCTTTTGCCACAATCCAGTGACCAGGAAGATGAATAACCGTGGCAGCCTCTTGACCTCTCCCTACTTTATCCATAAAATCTTGTAGCTCTTCAACCGTGCCTCTAAAGACGCTAGGCTTCTCCAATTTATTATTTGAGATGCGTTGTACACGAGCCTTAACGTTTTCCTCTATTTCCAATTCTTTATCGGCCAAACTGGTGACTAAATCACTTGCCGCTGTCAAAACAGGCGCATTTACTTCTTCATTATTAAGGAGTGTATAAATATAACTATCAGGAGCCCATTCTGAAGAACCAAAATTATCAACTTCTCGTCCCACTTCTCGTTTCGTATCACATAGTTCAACTTTTTTAAAACTTTGGGCATTTAACTCCTGTTTCAGAGATGAAACGTTAGCTCTCCCTTCATTAATGTTTTCCGCCGCGTTATCTTTTAGAGCTTTTAGTTGGAGCCCTTCAAACTCAGCTTCAGAGGCTTTTAATCTTTTGTCTGCTCTTTCAATCTGCTTTTTCTTTCTTTCGATCTCAGAATCAACCTTTACAATATTATCATCAAGTGTCTTAGTAACCTCTTTCTTAGTAACCGCTACAAGAGCATCTTCAGCACCTTCAATCTTAAATCCCTTACGATTTAAATACTTTCTGCGTTCTTCAACAATAACGGCTTTAGAGGCCTTTAGCATAGCTTCCATCGCTGGAGGGTATTGCTCATTATGAAGGTCATAATATCTGCGTATATACTTATGAACCTTTTTGGCATCCTCTTCGGAAAAGTTTGCTGCGATATAGGCGTTAATCATAGCAAATTCACCACAGCGAGCTCCTTTTTGAAGTGCAACCAGATCTTGGTCAATATCATATGCGCGATTGCGTTTTTCAAGCCACGGGTCAATCAAATAGTACCAGATAGCTATTCCAACGATCGCCCCAACAAGAATTACTATTTCAGGGTTCTCACATATAAATTCCCACGGTCGGTGAATACAACAGTCGGCTATCCGCTCGGCTAGACCAAACATACAATATTCATCACTATAAATACCGCATAACAATTGATAAAACGTTATAATATTTTGCAAGAAGGTTACGTCTTGCTCTTTCAAAAACATTTTTCTTGATGCCAGATAGTGCGTAAATAATTTTGCTCCTTGAAGAGCGTTATCATATAACTTACGAATATGCCTTGGTTGAAATGCTTGGGCATGGGTTACATCGTCAAGTAAGGTACAGGTTGTATAAAATGTATGGGCAAGCTCGGGATTGTAAAAGGCCATCTGGTCGGTAAGTTTGGGACTGTAAGCCGTCTGATTAGCAAGCTCAGGATTATAAAATGTCTTGGGATAAAATGCTATAAAAATCTCTCTGTATAAGACAAGGGCTTTTTCAACTGCCA
>JBAYHB010000127.1:0-3434 GCA_041666365.1 Candidatus Babeliales bacterium
ATTATTTTTTAATAATTTTAATATCGATCGCAAAAATCTTACATCATCTGTTCGTAAGGCAATGGGGAAACACGAAGAGATCCCTGTCTATGTCCAAGCTGATAGAGATATTTCATATGGTAAGGTCATTGAAATTGTTGATGAAATCAAGCAAGCCGGTGTTAGGTACGTTGCGATGGCAACCCAGAATGGTCGATAACCAGGGGGTGGGGGCATGAACTATAGGAACCTACACTACTCATTTTTTCTCGCATCATTTGTACTTCACATTGTTGCTATTATTGTATTGGCATTGCTCAATGCTTCTGACGATCTCAAAAAGTCGTATATAGTCTTTGGGGCATATTCAAAAAAACCGACTAAAGTTTTCTTTGGCACGCCACGCGGTAGACCTTGTGGCCATGGGGTTAAGCGCAAAGGTTCTGAATCTAAGACCAATAAGGGAGGCGCTGTCGGGCAGAAAAAAGATACAAAGAGCGTTGTTAGTAAAAAAGCTGGTAGTGCCAAAGTGAGCGGCAAACAAGGTAATGGTGGGCAGGCAACACACGGGGGCAAAAAGGGAAAAAGTAATCATGACATGCGTGCTGCAAGCAAATTAGGCAAACATAGTGAAAAAAAGTGTATTAAAACAAGTGGATTTAGTGCTGTTCCTGAACGTGAAGCTAAAAACAAGCAAAAAGAAGTTGAACGTAAGAAAAAAGAACGGCAAGAACAACAGTTAAAAAAAGAAAAAGAACAAAAGGAACGCGAGCTCAAGCTTGAAGAAGAGCGACGAAGAAAAGAAGAGGAACGTCGCCAGCGCGAGGAAGAACAAAAGCGTCTTGAAAAAGAACTTGAGCAGCAACAAGCCGAAGAACATAAAGTGCGTGAAATGGAAGAAGAGCTTGAGCAAAAAGAAAGAGAAGGTGCACAAGCCTCTGAGGAGCCTGAAGAAAACGAGCAAGAGGCCGACGAGCGTGAAGGCGACCAAGCAGATGACGATGCTGATGATGACGGCGATGAGGATGGGGATGACGAAGCGTCATTGCAATTTAATCTCATCGGACCTGACCAGGCTAACTGGGCGGTTTACCAAAAGGACATTCAAAAAGAAGTTGCTCGGTTGTGGCGTCCGCCGCTTGGTGTACCCCGTGGAACGGTGTGCAAAATTAAATTTAGAGTTAACCTTGATGGCAAGGTTGAAACGTTCGAATTGGTGGGTCGCTCAAAAATGTTAATTTATGATTTGAGTATTGTCAGGGTTGCCAAGAATTTTAAATTTGATAAACGCTTATGGGGTAAAGAATTTGTTATTGGCTTCAGACAATAGGTTAAGGAAATATATGGTGCGTTATTCTCGATGTGTAAGTGTAGTCTTTTGTTGTCTATGGTTTGTTATGCAGACCAAAGCGAACGATGAAGCATTCCCCTCATATACTTTTCAGGTGAGCGGAAGCAACAGCTATAGTAAGCTAAAATGCCTGATGCTTGTTGTGGGAAAGAGCAAAGAATTGTGTAGCGTGGGCAAGTTGCTTAAATTCGACCTTGAATTTTCTGACCAGCTTGATGTTGATTTGAAAAGTTACAAACAACAACTTGAACCAAGCGTTGAAGCAAAACTTTTTGGTCAGGGTTTTTCGCTTTGCTTGTATTTAAAAGAAATGGTGAGCAATAAAGCTACTACGGATGTCAGCCTGCAGCTACGGGATACTAATTCAGGGCAGGTATTTTTTGATAAGAACTTTATTGTTAGTCAGCAGGCACTTGTCAGAGATAGCCATGCGATTGCCAGTGAGCTTATGCCTGTTTTGA
The DNA here is from genome assembly GCA_041666365.1 of Candidatus Babeliales bacterium. Classification (GTDB taxonomy): domain Bacteria; phylum Babelota; class Babeliae; order Babelales; family RVW-14; genus JBAYHB01. The sequence goes on from JBAYHB010000127.1 coordinate 1,792, forward strand.
CTGGCGGAAAAGGGCCGTTCTTGAGCACGTTGGCGTACTGTAAGCAATTGAGCCCTGGGCACAAGGTTGTCTGCTTAGCTGACTTTGCCTGTAAAACAGAAAAGGTCATAGTTCCCAAAAAAACGATAAACGTTGCTCCGTGTTGGCATTCACAGGCGCCATTACTGTTTTATTCTCAGTTTACCCGTCGTAATAGCCGACTGATGTCATACGATATTACATCTAAAAAGTCTCACGTTATTTGTCCATATGATGGCCTCAATATGCAACCGTCGTTTTCCCAAGATGGCGTTAGGGCGGTTTTGTGTATGTCTGCAAGTGGTAATGCGGAGCTCTACCGCTATGATCAACGAGTATGTAATAAATTTAAAAAGAAGCTGTATACGCAAATTACCAAAAACGGAGGGAACAATGTTTCACCATGTTTACTCCCCAACGATGACATAGTTTTCTGCTCAGACTTTGAAACAGGTAAGCCACAGCTTTATTATTACAAACATGCTACAAAAACAACCCATCTTTTGACGAATGGACGGGGCTATTGCGCTGCTCCTTCGTACTGTCCTAAAACGAACATGCTTGTCTACACGAGGATGGTAAAAGGGGTATTTCAGCTCTTTACCCTTGATCTTTCAATGGAAAAACATGTTGAACGACAACTTACATTCGGCCATGGAGACAAGGTTGATCCGACATGGTCGCCATGCGGTGGCTACGTCGCGTTTGCCTATGGGTATACCGATGCAAAGACCACGAAGCACAACCAGCAGATTGCGGTATTGAATATGCGGAGTGGGAAGCAGAGAATTTTGACAACGGGCTTAACGTTCAAGGCTTTTCCTGCATGGACCGGGCAGATGGTGTACGCCTCATAGTGCGTAAGCGGCAAGAAATACTGGCTAACTTTAGCGTAATTGATTAGACTGTTGAACATAGTTTTATGCCTATAGAATTTCATTTTAGAATTTTTTGGGAGACGATATGAGTAAAAATACAAAGAAGCCTAATTTTCCTGGTAAAGGACCGAATGCGGCATGGGTGCTCGCGCTCCTGATGGTTGCTGGTCTCGGGTATCTTTTTTGGTATAACAGTACCAATCACGACCTTGAGGTAACCAATTACTCAAAATTAATGAAAGCTATCGAAGCGGGCAAAGTCGAATCGATTGTTGTTCAGGACCAGCATGTTCAGGGAAAATACAAAGACGGGAAGTTATTTGATACCTACGTTGCTCCAAGTGAACGATTTTGGGAAGCGCTCAAGGTTCATGAGGTTGATGTAGAAGTTTACCCGCAGGAAAAACAGTCCTGGGGAGGATATCTTCTTCTTTCAATTATTCCGTTTGTTTTGTTATTTCTATTCTTTTACTTCAAGCAACAACAGGGCGGCAATGCCGGAGGTTCAAACAAGATTTTTAATGTTGGCAAAAGCAAGGCCAAGTTTTTCTCGCCAAACACAGTAAACGTTTCCTTTAAAGATGTTGCCGGTGTAGCCGAAGCCAAAGAAGATTTGAAAGAAATTATCGATTTCTTAAAGAACCCAGAAAAATACGAGAAGATTGGAGCTAAAGTTCCTCGTGGTGTTCTGCTTACAGGTGCTCCAGGAAACGGTAAAACAATGCTTGCAAAGGCTGTTGCCGGCGA
>JBAYHB010000128.1:0-3422 GCA_041666365.1 Candidatus Babeliales bacterium
AACAAGCTCGATACGCCAGAAGAATCTATCAGACGATCTAAGATGAAAAAAGTAGATTCTGAAATCACGCGTTTTGATAGAATTCTACAGGCTTTTTCCCAAGTTGTTGCCTAACTCCTGTATGAAAGGATGTATGAAATCTTTTATTCAAAACTATCTAGCGCTGGCGATACTAATCCCCTTTTTATTAACACCCGCCCTGGCAATGAACATAGATGATGTTTTTAGTGATGGCAACGCCGAGGATAAACAAGTCGTTGCCGATGATTTTAATAACCCTTATGCCGTCAATGAAGACAAAATTCCAAAAGCTGGCGCAGGCGAAGAGGAGGCAGTTGCGGTTGATGAAGAAACGAACAAGCATCACGCTTATGAATCTGCCAAAGAAGCATTACCTAGTAAAGATGAACACTATGATAAAGAAGCAGGAGAAGAAGAGAGAGAAACAAACAAACCAGTGAACGCGACTAGATTAAAATTACCTCAAATTCAGCAGATGATCTCAAATAAATCCAACAACTCTGAATATAATTCACAGAACTTATTACCTCCATCACCAACGAATACTTTTCTTGTATCTCCAAGCACTTCTTTATCGTCTGCACATCGCTCAAATTCTTCTGATTTAAGTCCCAGCCCTTTGGCTTCATTAAGGGGCAAAAACCTGCCATCAAATTCAGATCGTAAAGTTGCCGCTATATTAGGAATTGATGCAAAGGCTGTTCCCATAGAAAGAGTATTAAGCAGTCTTAACAGAACACAGCAAGCAGAGCTTGCCATGTTTGGAGCATCATCGCAAGATAGTTTTGACGATCCAAGAGCAATTAAAGAACAAGCAGAACAACAAAAAAAGCTTCCCGAACCACACAAGAACAATGCTCGCAATGTATACGCCGTAGACGTCAATACTGATAACATTCCATCGCTCACGAAAGAAGAATCGATAGGCTGCTTCTCCTGCGGAAGCGGAAGAAGAAAAAAACGCTAAGTTACCATCCCATGGTTTTTATTTATCCCCATGGTATACTTTTACCTGTTGTAGCGGGCTAAATCACTATCATTGAAGATGAATTTAAACGTATGAAAATTGCAATACTCATTTCCGGCGGCGTCGACAGTTCGGTCGCGCTTACCCTGCTCAAGCAAGCGAGGCATGATGTCACGGCCTTTTATTTAAAAATCTGGCTTGAAGACGAACTGGCATACCTGGGCGATTGTCCGTGGGAAGAGGATCTAAAATATGCGCAAGCCGTCTGCGACCAACTACAGGTACCGCTCAACGTTATCCCCTTGCAAAAAGAATATTGGGACCGCGTGGTCGCCTACACCATTGCCGAAGTTAAAGCAGGCCACACCCCAAGCCCGGACATCATGTGCAACCACCACGTTAAATTCGGCGCTTTCTTTGATAAGATCGATGCATCATTCGATAAAGTTGCCACTGGCCACTATGCCCAGACAGATATGCATGAAGGCAAAACCCGCCTCCTGAAAGCGGTCGACCCCATTAAAGATCAAACCTATTTCCTTGCCCGCCTCACGCAACAACAACTTTCCCGCGCCCTTTTCCCCATCGGCCATCTTACTAAAGCTGAGGTCAGAGCACTTGCCGAAAAGTACAATTTAGCGCCTCAACACCGCAAAGACAGTCAGGGCATCTGTTTCTTGGGGAAAATAAAATTTGATGAATTCATAGGACATCACCTTGGCAAACAACCCGGAAAATTGATTGAATTTGAGTCAGGACAAACGGTCGGCACTCATGACGGCTTCTGGTTCTACACCATCGGCCAACGTAAAGGCATCGGCCTTTCTGGCGGTCCTTGGTATGTTGTTGCAAAAGAACCTGCAACCAACACCGTTTTTATTTCGAAGCAGTACTTTTCGGAAGAAAAAGAACGCAACCAGTTCAGCGTGAACGCTATCAACTGGATTGCTGGGGTTCCTCCAGCAAAAGCTCAAGCGTTCGCACCCATTCGACTTCTCTCGCTAAAAGCTCGATTCGCTCAGGGCGAACGGATTGGAATTCTAGCCACCGTTCGTGGTGAGCAAAGCGTAGCGAAGTCGAATCCATACGAACGGTTGAATCTTTCCATCAAACTTCGCCACGGTGAGCATTACTATACCGGCACCCTAACTCTGACAAATTCAACCAGCGGCAACGTCACTATCAATGGCAACGATCAAGGGATTGCACCGGGACAATTTGCTGTTTTTTATGATGGCAACGTTTGCCTTGGGTGTGGAACAATCCAAAATGATGCTCTATAAAAAAGGGCCCCATTTCTGGAGCCCTTTTAAGATTAGTACAATAAAAAACTTTATTTCAAGGCTTCCACTAAGTTCTTAATAACACCATTCTCTTCAAATAAAACTAGTTTACAATAATCTTTACGCGCAGATTCTTCGTTGTCAAACGTGCCTCGCACACTTCTCGTCTTCTCTGGCGAGAATAAACGCCTTGCTGGCGGGTTTCCAACTTCTCCTAAAATAGGCAGCCTGACAACACCATCTGCTTCAAAGAAAACAGCAAGAAGATCGGCTATTCCTATGATAAAGACCATAGGAACAATCTTGAAGTCAGTAAGATCTTGAGCTGTTAAACCAACTGATACAGTCAACGTCAGTATGCGCTTTAAGAGAACATTAGATAGCTCACTCCTATTTTCTGGATGACTCTGTAACTTCCAGCAATTTTCGGCAAATTTAATGTAAATATCATTTAATTCTTTATGTAGTCCGGCGATAATGGCAACAACAAGCTTTTCCTTATCTGTAAGTTTAAGTTCATCAAGTAGCGCATTAAAATCAAATAATTCACCGCCAAAAGTGTAATACTTCGATTTTCCAGTTAAATAATTAAATCCTATTTCCTCGTGGTTTTCTTTTGAAATACAACGCACCCCAAAACTGTCACGTACAAAAGGATTTCTTCTATCGATCTTTGCATTACCAGATTTATATGCGGGATCGCCTGCCTTACCTACATCGTGTAAAAGCCCCCCAATCGCCAATAAATCACGTAGCCTGCCCCCAAGTCCAAGCATTTTGCACAAGTCTTCGCGCTGCCCAATAGCTGGACAAACACATCCCGTGAAGCAATAATGGCTGACCAACATTGAATGCTCGAGCAAGTTCCATCTATGATAAAATGGGCGCCTATTAACGTCTTCAATTAATGTATCGTCAATGCGATACTTGCTCTTGTCTTTAAATAGGGCTGCTAATTGTACAAGATTCCTACCGATGAGATTTTCGAACAAAACGGCCCTATATGCTTGTATTTCTTCCCCATCTACATAAATGCTGGCTTCATTTTCTTTTTGACAGGAGTTCGTCAAAACACTAAAAGATCCGATCTAGTCTGACATTCAAAAAAAAGGTACTCTCTCAATTTGATCTATTAACTGGTTCAAAAAGGG
>JBAYHB010000129.1:0-3356 GCA_041666365.1 Candidatus Babeliales bacterium
CAAGGCCTATCGCCGTCGCCCTCCCTGGATATTTTTTTGCAAGTGCCCATGCCCTCTGCGCTTGTTGCGCCGCTCGAGCTCTCAGGCTCTGCTGCTGTTCCTGCAGTTGTTTATTGCGCTGCGCCTGTTGTGCCCGCTTCAATTGTTCTTTTTTTTCGGCATCTTTGGCTTTCGCAGCTTCTTCTGCCTCCTTTTTCCCTCGCTCGATGGCCGCTCTTTGTTCGTCTTCAAATTGTTGCTGCTCTTCTTTTTTCTTCTTCTCTTCCTCCTGCGCATTTTTTTTCGCTTCAGCTTCAGCGGCTTCTTTGTGCTTATGCTCTGTTTCTTCAGCCAATTCTTTTTTTCCCCTTTGTTCTCGCTCAAGAGCTTCCCGCTGTTGCATTTGCTTCTCTAACTGTTGCATTCGCATCTCTAACTCTTTTGTACGTTGTTTTCGCTCGGCTTCTTCCCTCTGTTTCCTTTGCTTCTCTAACTCTTCTTCATATTGTTTTCGCGTTGCTAATTCTTTTTGTCGAGCCTTCTCTGCATCTTGTTGTTGTTTAAAAGCTTCATCCAATGCCTTTGATACTTTCTCAAAGTTTTTCAGATTATTTACATTAGTCTCATCGTTATCTAGCTGACGTTGCAATTCTTCATTAAAGGCCTTTAACGTATCGTTCCCCTTCCTTTTGGCAGCCGCTTGTTTTTCTGCAAGTGCAAAAATATAATTTCTCGCTCCCGCAGCCTCCCCCAATTTTCCCTCGGCTAATGTATGCAAGCCAGTAGCAGAAAAACACAACTTTTCAAAGCCCTCCTTTATCATTTTTTTAATTTCTTTCTTCACTGCATTGGCTATAAATTGGTTGGCCATCGCTAGAGGCAATTTATTTACAAAATTTTTTATGTAAAAGCAACTTAGGCACACAACGACCAATATTGTCATTACAATCAAGGGCTTCATTGGCTAACTTAATCACATCTTTGGGGCAACAATCAATGCCACTGTCCATCGCTTTTTTATAGACCTCAATTTTGCCTAATACTCGCTGCTCTGTATTTGGATTTTTATCCAAACTAAGTAAACAAACGCTCAAAAGGCTTGAATCAAGAGCATGAAATTTCCCGACAAAACTATCTGCTACATGTGATTCGCCCTTGGATTCTTCTGGCACTAGGTGATGAAAACCTTGCCGAAATTCAAATCGAACTATTTTATTAGGATCATCAATTTGCTGTGCAAAGAATGGAAGTAGTAATTCATGTGGTTTCTGGCTGCCAGAAAGATTCTTGAATTTTTCTTCTGAGAGTAGGAAGGATACAGAAGCAGGGAGTTTTTTTAACTGTTCGGCAGAAACTTCTTCAAGCACCGGTATTGACTCAGCGGGCAGACGGTTACTGAAAACCTCTCCATGACCTGGTGTCACCTTAAAGGTTACCGAATAGGGTTTAGTTTTATTAGCAAGGGTAAGTGTTAATGGATTCTCTATCTGTTGGTGACAGTCAATACCAAGTCCTTGTAAAATAGCAGGGAACGTTCGCTGAACATTGATTTTATCGCCTAATTCAATAAATTTATCGGCTAAATTATTATCATTTCTCCCCAAGGCCTTCATGTTAAAAATATGATTGAATAAGACTGTCAAATTGTCGTAACTTGGCGTTAATTCATAAAGAACATCCCCAGCTTGCTTTTTAATTAGGCTCTTACCAGTCCCTTGAAGGAAATCCGATAATGGTTTATAAGCACTTAATCCTTCAGGTAGAAGAACATAACCACCCTCTTTGGGACCAGTAAGCTTTGACCGATCATAAGATACAAAAGGAATATTCGAGATTACATCCATCCATTCATTGTAAGCGTCAGGAAGATTAGCCAATTGCGGTGTAGAAAACTTCTGATAAAATTTTCTTAGCTTTTCACCGACAGGATGCTTAAGCCGATCTTCTAATTTTTTTATATCAAACGTTTGTGTTATAGAGTCGAAGATGAGGTGATTAATAAACGTTCGGATTCCAGAATCCATACAATCAGGGACATTGAGTTCTTTACCATCGGCACCTCTTTGTATTTGTCCGTTAAAAACTAATGTCGAATTACGAAATTTAATATCATCCGGTTGATCGTATCCAGAAAAATGCACAAAGGCCACTTCTTCAAGCTTTGCTTGGTCGGTAAGTTCATCAGGTCCGTAGCCGTTCACTTTTTTTCTTAGAGTTTGAATGTCACTAGATTCATGAGAGAACTGGTCCATATTTGATGGGTTAATATTTTCTGTTGAACGCTTCATGGCTTCAAGGCTATTTTCAATTGCTATTCTTTTGTTTTGCGGCAAAGACGCTATTTTCTCTTTCATCGATCTGATATTTTCTTCAAGCCGACTTTTTAGTTGCTCACAATAATTATTCAACATCTTTTTGTCGTTTCCACATTTTTCCCACAAAGCCGCAAGCAACGCCATTTTGACCATTTTATAGCCCGGCAAAGTTGTATCTCCTAGGGTCGCTATGATTTTATCTTGCCTAAAAACGCTTTTCAGGTTGCCAACTTCTATGCGAGGTAAAGCAAATTGTTTTTTACTAAGATTTAGTTTGCCTTGCTCATTGCTCGCCAATTCATGTACTGCAACATCAGCGAGCGTCCTCGCAATAGCAGCTACAATTTTTTTAGACTCCATCCTGTTTATTTCCCCTGTTACTTTGAAATCTGTATTGCCTATAGATCCTGGAGTACGATAAAAAATATTCCGAATTAACTTGATACTCGGCGAATTGATCTTTTCAACCCATTCGTCGTGTTTCTTTTTTGCATCACTATAAACGCACCGTTCCTCTTGTCCCGCCTGCGAACTAGGGTTACGTGGCACATAAGGCTCATTCTCCTGCATAGGACCAAGATCATACAATCTTTGAAGCACCCCCTTTTTCCATGCAACAGCTCCAAAGAAAGGCGCCAAATCTTGCATTTCAGATGGTATACAGGTCAATGATCCTTTGAGGTTATCAACAACAAATCCAGCTTGATGCGAGGCAGGAGCAGCGGCTGCAGTTTTTTCTTCATGCTCAACGTCGTCTTGGTGGACGGGAACTGGTTGCTGCTGTCGTATAACAGGACGGGCTGCCGCCGCTGCATTGGCTTGATTTTCTTCAGCATATTTATCTTCATCATCACCAGCAACCTCTGCCGCCCAGCACACACTTGAAAAAACGCCAGCCAACACCAACCACAGAAAACATTTTTTAGAAAAACGTAACACCATTTGGAGAGTAGACCTCTGGAACTTCCCCGAAGGCCCCTCACAGAACCGTACGTGACACTCTCGCGTCATACGGCTCCCACTGAACAATCGCTTAAACATAAGCTTCCTTTCCCTGTTTTA
>JBAYHB010000130.1:0-3340 GCA_041666365.1 Candidatus Babeliales bacterium
ACGTAGAGGAAGAGAAACGAGGGGGAGGCTCAACGGCAGACCGTCCGACGGTGCCCTGAGTACTCCGACGTCGGGTATCCTACCGACATCTAGAAGTGGACTGCTCAACATGGTAACTCCTTACCAAAGAGGTTAAACGTGGCTGCCAGCCACACGCTGACATCTCTTGTAGTGTAGCATGAGAGGCCTCAATCTGCAAAGAAACGTACTTTTTGTCGTAGGGCAAACTATGCGATAGGGCTAGCTGGACGTAGGCAAGGTAGGGAGGAGGCAAAGTTTTTTTCATAGAAACTGTTGAATATCTTGCAAAAAAAAATGTATCTGGCACAATGTTCTTATCTATTTTGACATTTCAATGATCATGAGGGGCTGTAGCTCAGTTTGGTTAGAGCGTCCGCCTGTCACGCGGAAGGTCGCGGGTTCGAGCCCCGTCAGCCCCGCCACCTTATGATAAAAATTAAAAGCCGCAGTTTTTCACTGCGGCTTTTTTAGTTTTTAAAGTAATGTATTAATGTCAAGCCAGCATCGACTGCTGAAACGGTAATTGAACTAGTAAGAAGGTACTCATAAAGTTTTTCAATTGGTGCATCAACGGATACTTTTTTTATGGCATAAGGGCCGTCAAGTAACATATCAATACACAACACTATCGCTGTGAATGCAATGGCAGTAATAGTTGGGTTTAAGTTTTCTCCAACACTCATGTCTGGAATACAAAGAGCAACTAAGCCTAATTTGGCAAGAAAAGTTACCAGATATGCAAGCATACCAACGATATTTTGTCGCCTTTCTTTAACCGGATCAAAGTTCTTACTCTCTCCGATGAGTCTTCCTATGGTTCGCTGTTCATAGTATTTTGCGCGACAGGATATTGATGGAGCAAAATCTCCCTCAAATCCACAGTTGGGATTAACTTCTGGAAGTTGCAGAATTAATTCGACTAAATCAATATCATCGTTTGCTATAGCAAGGCTGAGCGGTGTTAATCCTAAGGAGTTTCTTGAATCAAGAGTTGAGACTCCAATTTTAAGAAAGAATGCTATTAATGGTTGATATTTTAGCTTTATTGCAATGAAGAGTAAATTAGGGTTTTGTTTACGGAATTCAGCAACAGTGTTTTTTCCGAGCACACGTACCCAAGCCCAATCCTCCGTGTTAGGTATTAAACAACTTCTCACCATAGAGTGTTCTTCTTTTGTTAAAGCAACGCCGTATAGTGATTCTATAAGTGAAATAAAGTTATTTGGGTCCGATATGCTTCCTCCTGAAAGGCTATGTACAAATTCATTGGTGGCTCTACATGATCGCTGAATTTGTGGGATATCTCGTAAATCAGTAAATGATGCGATGTTCTTCATTAATTCGTTTGGCAACCGCTGAAATGTAAAATAGATAGATCTCCGTCTCTGCAGGATATCGTCAATAGTTTTGTCATCATGATTCTTAAGTATTGCCCCATAACCATTAGCTAACCAAAGAAAAGATATAAGAAAAATAGATGTAATTTTATTCATAGCTCTCTCTATTCAAATAGTGTTGTTTGTTCAATCGGGGGAAGTCCCAATAGTTTTTTTGTTAGAAGCGGAATTTTTTTAGGCGCGATTTGTCGTCCGCGGGCGGTTTTCTGAGGGCGTCCAAAGCTGGAAAGGGTGTTAAAGCTTACGTAATTTTGTTTTTTACAAAACTCAAAACCTTATGAGCCATGTCAATTGCTTCACATAGATCATGTTGATTAACGAAAAATGCATCATTTGGATATCTTGAGTTAGAACCGTAGAAATTCAGTAAATTGCATGTTCGTTGGAGCAATATAAATTCAACATCGTGTTGTGTGCAGTTATCTAAGAGCATTCCTAAATCATGTGTTTTGGGAATTTTTTCTCCCATGAAGACAAAGAATGCTTTGAGTGATTTTTCAGCGCTTTGATGGCTTAGGTATACTGCGGGATCAAGCGTCTCGTCGTCGCCGATTGATTTTGCCGCTAGTTTTACATCAGCCGAAGACTTTCTTAACCAATCTTTAACCCCTGGCATACAGTACTTTGCCTCTGCTTTTTATGTCATGTGTAGTTGATGTTTTATCCTGGTCATATCGATCAAATTCTTCTTTAGTGAAAACGACGATATTTTTGGGGAATTGTAGGCCGAGTAATGCTTCAAATGCTGTGTAGCCTCTTTTCATAATTCGTTCGTCTGATGATTCTATAACAATTAATAAATCGAACGAGCTCTCTTCGTTCGGAGTTCCCCAGGCGTAATCGCCATACAGATAAATTTTTAAAGGATGGTAAGCCTTAACCAGCCGTTTTACTGCTTCATCGATTGTTGCTTGTGGAACCATGATTTCCTTATAATATCCGATGGGTTAAACAAATATTCAAATCAACGAACAAATCATATCTGAAGTGTGTTGGATTATCAAGGTGGTGTCCTTGTGCTCCACTTGAACAGCGATGCCTGTTCAGAAATCGATAGTCGCAATAACTTTTTTGTCAGAAGCCCAATTTTCACGGATGCGGTTTACCTGCCGTGGGCGGTTTTTCGTCGGTTGGATTATTCAGATTAATTAATTTTTGTTTGTTGCGGTGGTTGTGGTGGCTGCGGAGGTTGTGGAGGATTGCTTGGGGTTGAAGATGATCCGCCTGCTAGCCCACCTACCAGCCCTGCGATTCCTGCTACAGCTCCTGCAATAGCGATCTTGCCCTTATTTTTTTTTACCCACCATACCGGATTTTTAGTAAACATAGGATTCTTAGGGGATGAAGTTTTAAGATAGTGAGCGATTCTTTTGTTATCTTGCAAATACTTTTCTTCATATATCGGTCGAGTATAGACATAATCGAATGGCGTGTTGCCTTCGCGATTTATGATATTTATATTTGCCCCTGCTTCAGTGAGGGTTTTAACGATTTCAGGATTGGGCTTATGATATTCTGCTGCATAGTGGAGTGGCGTAGATCCAGCAATATCTGGAATATTTACATTTGCTCCTGCTTTTGTGAGGGCTTTAACAGCGTCTGTGTTCTCCCGCGCAGCACTATGGAGAGGTGTTCTGCCTACTTGATCTTGGACATCTTTATTGGCACCAGCAGCAATGAGTTGTCTAATTATTTCTGGCCTAGCTCCGGGAGCTGAGGGCGCTAAGCTATCTTCGTGTGTTGCGAAGTGGAGAGGGGAATAGCCTTTATCATCTTTGCTATTGACATTGGCGCCATGTTCAATAGAGTTTATGCACAATAATTTTTTTTAAAAAGACGGGCCTCCACTTGACTATATTCGCCTAAGCAAAATTCACGAAATTATACAAAGCAGCAACATCTCGAAAAACCTTATTGAATCG
>JBAYHB010000131.1:0-3333 GCA_041666365.1 Candidatus Babeliales bacterium
GATGCGCAAGCATTGCAAAAAGCAACCGACGAGCTTATGCAAGCATCATACAAAGTGGCCGAACTTCTTTATAAAGACAAACAACCAGGAGCCGCAGGGCAAGGCGCACCGCAAGAACCAACCGACGAACCAAAGAAAAATGATTCCGGTTCAGGACCAATCGACGCAGATTTCGAAGAAAAAAAATAAAACACGTTAAGCCAAAAGCTAAAAGGGCATGGAACTAAAAATCTCATGCCCTCAGTTGTTACTTCACTTCCTCCTGTCCTACTTCACCTTTATCTTTCTTTTTTGTAACCCCAAGGAGCTCTTGACAACTGGCTTGTCCTTATCTGATTCTTCAAATGATCTCTTTATTGTGGGCACCACACTTGACTTTCGTTGCGCATTTAAAATTTCCATATCATCATATGCCATACCTTTACGTGGCTCTTTTTGTTCTTCTTCCGCTACCTCAAAAACTCGTCCCTGCTGTTGGCTGGGCAAAACAACACTTGGCTTCCGTCGAACATTTAAAATTTCTATATTATCACGTGCTATACCCTTGTTTTGCCCACGTAACTCTTCTATTTGCTCTTCAGCTCCTTCAGGTTCGGTACTTACCTTAGAATCTCGTCCCTCTTGTTGGCGGAATATCAACGTCCTTCGTGCTTGCTCTTCTTCATTAAAACGAGCGAGATTGTTTTTTATGTTAAACAAAGCCCAACCTAGATCCTCCCGTCCGAATTTTTTTGCAGTATCAAGAGGTGTTTCGCTCCGCTTATTTTCAGCATCTAAATCGGCTCCTTTATTAATAATTGCTCTAGCTAGTTTTTCACGGTTGAATGCTATTGCACAATGAAGAGGAGTGTTTCCTATTTTATCTTTAGCATTTACATCGGCTCCTTTATTAATAATTGCTCTAGCTAGCTCTTCATCGCCCAAGTCTAGTGCACGATGAAGAGGCATGTCTCCATATCTATCTTTAGCATTTACATCGGCTCCTTTATCAACAATTGCTCTAGCTAGCCCTTCATCGCGCAAGTCTAATGCATCATTAAGAGGTGTGTTTCCATTTCTACCTTTAGCATTTACATCGGCTCCCTTATCAATAAGTTGCCGCGCTAGCTTAAAATTATGAACGTTCATAGCTGCAGCTATCACAGGTGAATTCTTCTGGCAAATTTCAACTAACCCTTCATGTTCGGGAACTCCTTTTCGTAACGCCAAACCATAAATCTCAATTTTTTGCTCGGCAGCAACATTGCTATCTGCATGCCTATTAACGCAATTCAAAAGAAACTTGAGCAAATGGCGATCAAACTTTTGAATTTTTTGAGCTAGGGGAACTATGTTGTCGGGATTATCAATTTGCTGCCCAAATAGGGAAAATAATAAACGCTTTTGATCTTCTTCTTTCTCAAGATACTTCTTAAATCCTTCTTCCGAAAGCAAAAATACCGTTGTAGATGTTCCCTGTTTTAACTGTTCATCAGCTTGCTCGTCAAGAGCCTTTATATGGACAGCTTGAGCCTCCTCACTTTTAAACTCGCTGTGTAAGTGGTGATTTATATTAAACGTTACCATATAAGGCTCTCTGTCCCATAATTTATCTAACTTAACGTCAATTGGCACAACGCCTGCTTGAGCATCTTTTGCATCAATATCAGCTGGCAGGCGCACTGGCGTCCCAATTTTTTCAAACACCTTTGGTAGATAGGTGCTTACAAATTTTGGATCTTTAATTGCTTTTTGATTAAAAAGCCCCAGGCCAAAAATATGGTTAAGTACTATAATTAGATTCCTATAACTTGGGTTCAGCTCATGTTTTCCATCGCAATTATAGCCTTCAGGTGGCATGCCCGGAATCGCTGACATCATTTTATACCATTCGTTATGTGCTTTAGAGCTTACCGCACTTGCTCCATCAGGATATGTACTGAAAAATTTCACTAATGATTCAGGTAAGGGCAAAGCATTCTCACCTTTTAATTTTTGTAATACATCAACAGAAAAAGTGCCAGTTCGTTGGTCGAAGGCAAGGTGTTGGACAAAGTTGCGCACTGTTGTTTCCATACAATCAGGGATCTCCTTATCTTGACCATTACTAAACGGATTCTGGAGCAGCCCATAATTGATATCCTTTGGCCTCCCCGCTGGCAATAAACTTGCCCACACAACTTTTTCATAGTTTTCAGGATTACTCAAATCTTTACCCAAATATCCACTAACTTCTTTTTTTATCTCGTTAGTTTGCCCAACAAATGTATCCTCGGTAAATTTAATTTCCTTCCCCAATTGCATCCCTAGCTCTCCATAATAAGCAGCAAGCGCACTGCGATCGCTGCCACATTTCGACCATAATGCGCCAAGCAATGCATAGCGGAGTACATCGCGGGGGAGTGGAGCATCTTGGGAATTATTTATCTCTGTTATAGCCTTTTTTAATACTTTCCGATGTCCTTGGTTATTATCTATTTTCTCAACAATGGCTTGTATACGTTGTTTCGAGCTTTTAGAATTAGAATCAAACTCTACAATCGATATTAATTCGGCAATATTTCTAGCGAATCTCTTAGGGTCATCAATAAAATGGCTGCTCACTTTAAAATCCGCTGCACTTGTGGTTCCGGGAGGGCGGCTAAAGAGTGTTCGCACAAATCTAATTTCTGCCGGAAGTTTATTTAACCATGTTTGCTCTTCTTTTTCCCACTGTTTTATTGCCTCTTCATATTGCACATTGCTCTGCCCTTGCCCCTGAACAGGATAAGGAGGCTCCTGAGCCACCACCCCTCCGCTAAAATCATACAATCTTTTAAAACCCCCTTCTCCAATACCACTGCTCCATGGAGAACCGATAGCTGCCGTTCCTCAGGCGGCAAACACGCGAACGTTCCCTTGAGATTGTCCTCGGAAAAACGGGCAGCTTGTTGCTGCGCAGGTTGTGCTGCCGCTTCTTTTTTCTCTTCATCATGTTGTATTCCTTCGTCCCCAGGGCGAGCTGCTACGGCTTGGTGTCGGGGAACTACCGCACGATTACCTAAATCTTCAGGATATTTCTCTTCTTCACCGGCAACCTCTGCCGCCCAGGTCGGCCCCAACTTCATACCAAAAATAACACCCGCCAGCACCAACCTCAAAAATCGTTTTTTATACATCGACACCCCTCTCTTCCTTCTCTAACAATAGATACGTCACTTCATTCTGTTTACCAAAAAACACCTCAAAATTCAGGACTTACGCAAAGAGTTCAAATAGTTGATTAAAAGATCTAAGTCGCCTAATCAAGTCCATCAATTTTAGCTCCCTGAGGTCATTAAGAGCTTGTTCAGGATTTTCGAGTTTAAGTCGAGC
>JBAYHB010000132.1:0-3314 GCA_041666365.1 Candidatus Babeliales bacterium
CAGGGATCGTACTGAAGTTGTGAGAATGCTTCTTGCGGCTGGTGCTAACGCGGATAATATAGATAATTCTGGCAGCGCCCCTCTTCACTCGGCAGCATTTCGAGGCTATATCGAAAATATCAAAATGCTTATTGATGCTGGTGCGTATAAAGATCGTGTTAATAATAATGGAATGACGGCCCTAAAATTGGCTATAAAAAATAGTTCTTATGTCACTGTAAAAGTTCTTATTGAATGCAGCGTGAAAATAAGTGAGCTGGATATAGAAGCTGCAAGGGCCCAAGGGGTAGTTCAAATTGTTGATTTGTTAAGAAATGCAAAAAATCATGTTACTGAACTTCATAGTGCTGCGATCTATGGTGATATTCAACAAGTAAAAAAACTTATTGATGATGGTGCCGATAAAAATGCTAGGGATGATTCAGGTTGCACACCACTTCATAGGGCGGCGGAACGAGGTTATGTTGAGATAGTAAAAATACTCCTTGCGGCTGGCGCGAACAAGGATGCTAATGATAATTACGGTCGCACGCCTCTTCATCATATAACTGGAATGCAGGACGCAACAGATAAGCATGTTGAAATTGTAAGAATTCTTATTGATGCTGGAGCTAACAAGGATGCTCAAGATAATTATGGTCGGACCCCCCTCCATAGCGCAGCAGAACAGGGAAACACTGAATGTGCGAAAATGCTCATTGATAATGGAGCTAATAAAGAGGCTGTCGATAATTATGGCGTAAAGCCGCTTTATTATGCCGTAAAAGAAGGGCGCTCAGAGCTTGTAGAATTACTTTTGGCTGCTGGAGCAAACAAAAGTAAAATCGTTCCAAATAGCTATGGAACAACGCTGATAGAAATGGCTCTAAATTATAGGAAAAATGACATGCCGATGCTTCTCGTGAAGTGTGGGGTTAAGGTAACGGAGCATGATATACAAAGAGCAAGGTCTCTGAAGCTTGTGCAGCTTGCTGAGACATTAAGAGGTTCACAGCAAAGCCAATTAGATGACGAAACCACACTGGGAGATAAGCTTCACGGGGCAGTATCTGCCAACAACATTGCAGCCGTAGAAAAACTTATTAATCAAGGAGCGAACAAGGAAATAACCTTATGGGGTAAAACAGCGCTTATTGTTGCTGTCGAAAAAGGCTTTATTGAGGTTGCAAAATTACTTATCGATGCTGGAGCTAACAAAGATTTTAAGGGACCTTTTGGACGAACCCCGCTCCATGTTGCAGTAATAGAAGGGAACATGAGGCTTGTAAGAATATTAGTTGATGAAAACGTAGATAAAGATCGTAAGGATGAATCTGGCATGACACCACTTTTTTGGGCGATAATAAAAGGACATACAGAAATTGCGAAATTGCTCATTGCATCTGGGGCTAATAAACATGCGACAGCAGGAGATGGCTCTTCGCTTCTACATGTTATTGCTGAGCACGGCAATACAGAAATCTTAAAATTAGTTATTGATGAATGGGATAACAAAGATGTTGCTAATCGGTATGGCGTAACTCCGCTTCATCTTGCGGCTGCACGAGGTCACGCTGAAGTTGTAAAGATGCTTCTTCAAGCAAGAGCAAACAAAGATGTTAAATGTCAGGGAAAAACTCCTCTCGATGAGGTAGCGAATGCTGGACATGATGAAATTGTAAAAAACCTTAGTAATGTTACTTATACAAAATCAATTAACTGATAGCACTAACAGTTTTAACGACCGCAAGATCAAGGACTTGGGAAAATTATCGGGGGGCCAATTATGGCAATCAATGCGAACAAACGCTCTACAAGATCACTCTTTATTTTTCGACGTGATCTACGTTGCGATGACAACCTTGGATTTTTACATGCTCTGGCAATGTCTGAGCGAGTTATACCATGTGTTTTCGTTGACTCGCTTCATGATCAATCAACTGGAGACAATGCACTACAATTCATGCACCAAGCTTTAGACGATCTTGATGAAGCGTTACACAAAAAAGGAGGTCGGCTTTATTTTTTCCAAGGGCCGCCAGTGACAATAATCAAAAAAATCAAGGCGTCAATTGGACTTGATGCCGTCTTTATCAATCGCGCATACACTCCCCATGGTAGGACGAATGAAGAACAACTTGCTCGTGTGTGTGCGCAACAAAAAATTGAACTGCATTGTTATGATGATGCAGTCTTGGTAACACCTGAAATAATTACAAAACGCTCCGGTGGGTACTACACCGTGTTTACCCCATTTTGCAAAGCCCTCCTGCAGCACAGGCCTGAAGCTCCTGTAGTGTGTAAGCAGACCAACTTTTATGATAAGAAACTTGCTGGCGCTCTTGCAAGCATACAGGGCTGTTGTACATACAAAAAAAATAAACACCTGGCTGTCCATGCAAGCCGCAAACATGTTCTTGCTCTATTAAAAAAGATTGCAAACCAAGCATCGTATGATCGTCAGCGCAACCTGCCTGCGCTTGATGCAACAACACATTTGTCAGCTTACATAGCGGTTGGCCTTTGTTCGGTACGCGAAGTGTATCATGCAGTTGCAACAACATTAGGTGCCTATCATACGCTTATCAAACAACTTTGTTGGCATGATTTTTTTATCTCAATTGCCCTGCACCACCCAGAGGTATTCAAGGGTGCGTTCCATAAAAAATATAACAAACTTGCATGGAAAAACAGTCGCGCTGATTTTAAACGGTGGTGTGAAGGGACAACGGGATTTCCTATTGTTGATGCGGGCATGCGCGAGCTTAATGCAACGGGCTTCATGCATAATCGCCTGCGCATGATAGTTGGTTCATTTTTGGTTAAAGATTTGCACATCGACTGGCGATGGGGAGAAGCGTATTTTGCAGAAAAGCTTATTGACTACGATCCGGCAGTCAACAATGGTAACTGGCAATGGATTGCATCAACTGGCTGCGATGCCCAACCGTACTTCCGCATCTTCAATCCCTGGCTCCAACAAAAAACCTATGATCGTGACTGCGCGTATATCAAGCGTTGGATTCCAGAACTTTCTGCCGTTCCTAGCAAAGAGATTCACGCGTGGGCTACTATGTATAGTAAGCATGCAGGCGTTTACCATGAGCCGATGGTCGACCATGCAAAAGAAAGTGGTAGAACAAAGGCGATGTATAAAAAGGCGGCAGCGCGTAGCAGTGAATAAGTTTTACGTAAAAAAGTAAGGAGAAGCGGATGAGTGTGCCATAGCAAGCTTTATGGCAGATGAGGGAAGGCCCCTCGAAGTCGCTCTCCAGAGAGCGGCTTCAAACCGCCATAAGCGGCTGTTGTAAAGAGTAATGGTCGTGAGCATTATG
>JBAYHB010000133.1:0-3307 GCA_041666365.1 Candidatus Babeliales bacterium
TGCTAAAAAGAGTGGAGTGAGTATGGTGCATGTTGGCGAGGGAGCCGACGAACTTTTTTTTGGTTACCAAACCTATCTTCGCTACAAAACGATCAATGATCATTGGTGGAATCCAAGTCAGAAATATATCCCACAAAGCATGAAATCTCTCATCGCAAGAGGTGTAGCTTCCTCCATGTCTGGTAGCTCCACGCGTAATGAAATACTATATCGTTGGGGCAAGGGGCAACCACTTTTTTTAGGAGGAGCGCTTAGTTTTGGTGAGGCTCAAAAGAAAAAGATGCTGGGGATGGTTGCTAATTATCAGCATGATAGTGTTGTCGCCCAGATATACCCTGGTTTGCGGCAGGGATATGACAGTACCGCTTTTATTGATTATCACCTTGGCGTGCTTAAAGAGCGCGATCCACACGCCGATTTTTGTCAGCAAATGCTCTATATAGAACTCAAGCAACGGTTGCCAGAACTGTTGCTCATGCGCGTTGATAAAATGTCGATGGCTTCAGGGCTTGAGGCGCGCGAGCCATTTCTTGATTACAAATTAATTGAGTTAATGTATAACGTTCCGTCATCACTCAAAATAAAAAACGGTACAACTAAATATCTTTTAAAGCGTGTTGCGCAAGGGTTGTTGCCCGACGTGACAATTAACAGGAAAAAGGTTGGATTTGCAGCACCAACGGTGACATGGTTTAAAAATGGCGCCTATTTTTCAGACTATTTTGATCAGGTGACCAAGCGCCTTCGTGCGAGTCATCTGCCTTATGCGCGTGCGCTTGCTGCCGTAGGAAAACAATGTAACCATGCCACACCTCTCGGCGCGGTACAAAAATGGGTGATTCAAAATGTAGGCGCGTTGCTGACATAATAAAAATGGAGTAGATAATGATTAACAAAAAGGAAGCGCGTATCTTGCTGGCCGGGGCTGCTCTTTTTTTATTCTTTTCTTTTGCATTGTTTACGGTTGCCAAAACTCACTGCGATATTGATTCAAAAGCCTATATTGAGCGTGCGCTTGCAATGTACAATCATCATTCATTCATGGTTACCCCGGGAGAACACTTGCCGTATTATGCCCTTGGGTATTCGCTTTTTTTAAGTTTTGTATACGGGGTAGTTGGAAATTCGGTTGGTGGCATTGTGTGTGCTCAGGTGTTGCTAGCTCTTTTGTGTGGTTTGATTTTGTTTTTTACTGCACGAACGTTATTTGGTCAGCCAGTTGCGTTGCTGACATTTCTTTTATTTTGTACCAATATCGGCGTTATAACATTCGCTCAATTTATTTTAACAGAGACGTTGCTGGCAACTTTTTTACTTTTATTCTTTGCATGTTTTACCGCATTTTTACAAAAATTTTCTTATTGGAGCCTTTCTCTGGCGGGCCTTTGTTTCGGCCTTTCAATTATTGTTGAGCCGGCTGCTTTGTTGTATGTCATTTGTTTATTTCCCCTCTTTTTATGCTGCAGGCAAGAGGTTTCATGGGGAAAGAAGTTTTCTTGGGTTCTATTATTTATAGTGTGCATGGCAAGCCCTGTTGTTTGCTACATGGGGCATAACAAAGCGACCTTCGGGGTTTTTTCGTTGGGGAGCCTGGGCAAAGTTAATCTTTATTTTTGGTTGTTACCCAATGTTCTTGCGCAGGTACATGGGACAACGTCTGATCATGAACGCGTTATCTTGCAGAAGCTGGACGGAGGCTATGCGTCATTTGAGCGTGTTGAGCGATTGTTTAAAGAGACTCTCATACACTATCCTCATGCTTTTCTGATGGTCTGGGGCAAAAATGTTGCTAAAACGTTGCTTGGTCTTTTTACCTCTAATCTACGGCTGCTTGTTGACGACCATGTTCGGGGAGGGGATGTTTCTTTTTTCAAATACAGCGGAACATTGTTGCAGAAAATAGTGAAGTATTTGGATGGTGGTGCAGCCTGTTGGTGGCTTTTTTATATAGCCTTTGCCGAGATGGTGTGGACAATACTGCGCTGGATATTTGTTTTCATTGCGCTTGGATCTCTTTTTGTGCAGCGCCAATGGGTGTGGCTCTATTTTATTGGTTCATACATCAGTTATTTTTCAATGATTGCCGGCCATGACGGTTGTGCCCGCTTTCGTTTGATGTTTGAGTTTGTGTTGATTGTGCTGGTAGCCTGTGGAATTGTGCTCATATATGAATGGTTCTTACGTTGGAGGCAGCATGCCTGAAATCTATGTAGTGGTGCTTGCCGGTGGATGTGGCCAACGTCTCTGGCCGCTGAGCAGTAAAAAAAGACCAAAACAGTTTATACCGTTTGTTGGACAGAAAACATTGATAGAGCTTGCGCTTGAGCGTGCTCTGCTTCTGGTAAAAGATACTAAACATATTGTTGTTGTTACTAATAACCTATATCGAGAACTTCTTCTGCAGACCTGCGGCGACGTGTTTGGGCATGTGATCTATGAACCGGTTGGGCGCAATACCGCCCCTGCAGTCCTTCGAGCTTGTCTTTATATCGATAAAATTGACTCGGAAGCGATGGTTATTGTTATTCCTGCTGACCATTTTATCCCAGACAAAGTACAGTTCGTTTCAACGGTAAACGAGATGGTTTCTTTTACAGAGCAGCACGAGGTTATTGGCCTTTTAGGCCTCCTACCGACGTTTCCTGCAACAGGATACGGATACATCCAACGATCGGTGCAGACGATAGACCAAAATAATCCAATCTATGCGGTAGAAAAATTTCATGAAAAGCCAAATCTTCAAACGGCCGAATTTTATCTTGCTGCCGGTGATATGCTCTGGAACATTGGCCTTTTTATTGGGCGCGGCGCAGTTATTGTGGCTGAATTTCGTCGCCATGCGCCGACGGTCTATGCAGGCGTACATGATTACCTTGTGGGTGCAAGAGAGTATGCCGACGTTCCAAATATTTCAATTGATATTGCTGTAATGGAAAAAAGCAACAATGTTGTTGTGAGTCGTGCCAATTTTGAGTGGTACGATGTTGGCAGCCTTGAAACATTCGTAAGCGTTATGACTGTGTACGGAGACGTATCTAGTAAGCTTATTTCCCTTCAAGGGGAAAACAATATTGCGTATACAACAAAAAAAGTTGTTGTGTGTGTTGACACTAATAATCTTTGTATCATTGAAACAAACGACGAAATAATCATTTTTGATCGACAAAAAACAAATGGAATTAAATCATTAGAGTTTATGCACAATAAAAAATGATCAGAAAAATGTGGTCAATCCTTTTTAGCCGATTAAGCTAAAAAATATAACAACAAAAAAAGGAGACTGACCACATGACGATCATAGAAAAAA
>JBAYHB010000134.1:0-3286 GCA_041666365.1 Candidatus Babeliales bacterium
CGACATTGGGTAAAAAGTTCCCAGATAAATTAGAAGTTTAGTCGCTTACGGGATTGTCGATCTCTCTGAGGTCGCCCCGGCGAAGGCCGGGGTCCAGATTCATGTTAAGATTCTATTTCGCTTCCTTAATCTCAAAGCCATCAAAGACTTCAAAGCTGCAATTCTCTTGCCACGCATCATAATCAAGCCCCGCTTTATGGCTCAACGCATCAAGCGTTGTTTCAATATCCCAGCCATGCTCGCGTGCAACTTGAGGCAAGAAGAGTGCGCTACCGATTTCTTGTCCCTGCGGATTATACTTATGCAAAATAATGCCCTGTGTACCAATCACAATATCTTTGTACGATTCGATTTTTCTTGGTTGCGAGAGCACCGTGATATCAATGGTAACGTTATCGAGCTCTTCTTTAGTCAGCGGTGTAAATCGTGAATCCTGAAACGCTGCGGCATAGGCCATCGCTTGTGCCGTTTTATAAAGTGGTTGGTCGGTGGTGATGTTGCCAATGCAGCCACGTAAATCGCCATTTTTTGTTGTCAGGGTAACAAAAGCACCAACAGGTTGTTGTAATGATTGAGTAATGATCGGATATAAAAGATGAGCGGGGAGTTGCTGCGGCGCCGGTAAAAAATTATTTTCAAGGGTTGAGTGTGCAAGCATAAGTAATGCCTGTTGTTCGTATCCTGTAAAAGGCGACGATGGCGTCAGCGTGTCAACCGGGTTGCTTGCAAATACCATGCCGACATAGCTGACGCTACTTGTTGCCTGAGCATCATCAACGTTGGCGAAAAGAAGCTGGTGTTTGAGTGGCCATCTGCTGCTGGCTGCTTGGAGTTGGGGGGAAGTGTAGTATCCAGTTAAGTAGCCAGTGAGTTCTTGTTTAAATGATTTTTTTCCCAGGAGCGCAAGTAAAAGTTTTATTGGTTCTTTACCACAAATTGAAGCATTGGTTTGCGTTAAAAAATTGGTGAAAAGATAGTATGACTGCTGCATAATGGTATTGACTGCCATGCTGTCATAGCTGCGGACTTGGGGAATGATATGTGTTGAAAATGGCGCGTATTCGTAAGATGCGCCATGGTGAATAAAATCTGAGCTGATAACAACGAGCGTTTGATTGTCGATAATTCTTTCAAGGCGTTGGCAGAGTGCATCGATGTCACTTGCATCTTTGAGGTGGCCGACGACAAGGGGGACAATAGTAAACTCGGCGATAGTTGACTGTAGGAATGGTAATTGCACTTCTATCGAATGTTCTTTGTGGTGGGCATCGGGAAATTCTTTATAAAGATTATTCTTCTGCAAGATAGCAATGGATTTGGGATCAACGGTAAGGCTGCCAAGTACTGTTTGATAGGTGGTGTAATTGGGTAATGCGATACCGGTGAAGAAGTGGGTGTGGCTTGGAGCAAGGATGATGACGCGTTTGATGGTGGTATTTTTTCGCTGTTCAAGTGGAAGCGTTGTGTCTGGATTAAGTAATGTTTGGTACGCGCTTGCGGCACAGAGCCCTGAGTAATGGTGTCCCGCGTGAGGAACAATCAGCGCACGTACATCTTGGCCCACGATGTTGCAGGAAAAGAGTTTTCCGGCCAGTGCAAGGTTGTCATACAGTTCTTTTTGCAGCTGTTCTTTTGATTGGGAGTACCATCCGTTATCAAGATGGGCTTTATGGATTATTTCAGAGGGGGTGTTTAGCGGCGTTTTTTTTGTTGCCTTGGGCTGGTCAGAGGGTGATTTTTGACAGGAGCAAAAAATGGTTAAACAACAGAATGTATAAAAAATCTTCTTAACATAATTCATAGGTCCCTCGATTGTTTCGAATGTCTCTTTTTTACAAAGCGTTGACTGTGTTGAATGCTCATCCGTATAGTTAATATAACAGAATCGAAGTGAGTGCAATGGGCAGGTTCTGGTACCAGGGGACATAGGGGGGCTTATGATCGGTAGAAAATATGTGATGATGCTGTGTGCCATCGTAGTTGTGAGCCAAGCTGCTTTTGGGCGCAACCGATCCTGCGCGATCATTGATTCAACGGCGCGTGAACAAGAGCTATACAAACCATTAACCGAAATCCTTTCAGTCGCTGGGTATAAGGCTACCTACATGGGCATCGACCGTGTCATGGATACCTCCGATAAGAGGCTGCATTTAGCACGGTACGACACAGCATTTTTTTTATTGGGGAGTGAATTTTTTTGTGGGCTTCCCCATTCCCATGTCTCCCGTAAAATTTTGAATCTCTTGGCACAATACTCAGCGTTGCGTGGCAAAACGATTGGCCTTTTTCTGCCGTCGCTGCGTGCTCACCCTGGTATGAACGTTGTTAGTTGTTTTGTGCAAGCCTTTGGCGCTATGGGGCTGCAAACGCCGATGGGAGCCATTGCTGATCCATTTTTTAAAGCGGTTAATACCTTTTTAGCGATGCCCCTTGAAATGCGGCAGCTTGGATACCACACAACACTTAATCCTCCCCATTTTCCATTTACAAGTATTGAAACGATTCTTTCACATTATTATGCTGAGCGCTCTGGGCATGATCCAGTGTTTTTGCCGATCAATCACAACTGCTGTCCAGAAGTGCAAGCAACCTTACCGTACGGCGTTTATTGGTACAATCAGGCGCGCAAGAACCATATCTTTGTAAGTACGATTACACTGGCAACGTTTTCTGGCATTACTGAAAGCTTTCATGTCTGTCCTATCCGGTTTGATCTGCGTTATCAGATGCATGAAATGTTGTTGCAGGTGATGTGCGAGTTGCGTCAATTTAGCCTGGGAGATGGGCATGGTTCGAGACGGCACCCCTTACCGTTCGTGGTGAGGAACGAGCCTTGCGAGAGTCTCGAATCCATGAACGGCGGGGATGCCTCCTCACCACGAACGGATCTTTTTAGTAACAGTGGTCAAGTTAAACGTCCCGAGTTGCCAAAGTTTTTACAAAAATTCGGCGATCCACTTGATCGCGATGCGTTGGATGTTGGCAGTGATAAGCGACGTAAGATTGCCTGGATGGAGCTCGATCTTTTTGAAGACAGAGATTATGCCCAAACAAAGCTCGATAAAGATGCCGTTGCCCGTGACATAGCTGACCGTCAAGAGCGTCGAGCGCGACTTGTGGGATATGTTATGGCGTCAGGCGTTGATACGTTATGGATGAGTCTGTCACCCAATACCTACTACAGCTCGATTGCACGGCATAAAGAACAAAAAAATAAAACGGTCTGGCGCAAAGAGCAACAGTTTTTGGCTGGTATAAAACGATTTACATCAATGCTCAATGATGA
>JBAYHB010000135.1:0-3282 GCA_041666365.1 Candidatus Babeliales bacterium
AAGGACTATTGGGAGCCCATGCTTAATCTTTTTAAGACTCACTTGGAAGAGAAGTACCACACGATAGACAAAGAAGACCTAGATCTGTACACGCTTGTTGATTCAGTAGAAGAAGCATATGACACCGTGCTCGCTCAAGTGAATTGCTAAAAATAACCTTATTTTTAGCAATATTTTGGCTATGGTCGTTTACGAAGGAATCTTGACAATACTCTAAAATAGGGTATTGACAAATCTTTTTAAATTTGCTATAATAGATGTATAAAGACAGCTCGAAAGGGCTGTTTTTTTGACTCCAATTTTAGTCGAGTCAGGGTCAAAGCGATGGGATTTTTAAGCCACTCTCGTTTGGAGAGCGCGGAATCCAGGAGCCTAAGCCCAAAACCATGTTCATTCCATTGATTATCTTCATCGCAAGCGCCACCCTCGGTGCTCCTACGACTCTCGCAGAAAGCACTACCGTTGGCCTTGCACAGAACCCAGAAAGTATAGGTGAGTACGTTGAAAAATATTTTAGCGAAACACCTATCCTTGCAGACATTGCGCGTTGTGAGTCAACCATGCGCCATACCGACAAAGACGGCACCATCCTTAGGGGTGAAGTCGACTCAGACGACATCGGCGTCATGCAGATTAACACACGCTACCACCTCGAAGATTCTAAGGAGTTGGGGCTCGACATTTATAGTCTCAATGGCAACCTTGCGTATGCTCAGCATCTTTACAAGACGCAGGGCGTACAGCCTTGGAGGGCTTCTCAGCCTTGTTGGGGCAAGATCGCTAGCAGATAAACAAAAAACCCGCCATTTGGCGGGTTTTTTGTTTTTAGGAGAGAAAGTGGATTATGCCGCTTTCTTTTTCTCGTCGAGGCTGTACCTTCCAGCTCCTGCTGCTGCTACATAGAGCATGCCACCAAAGATCGCGAAGTTTTTCATAAACGCCATCATTTGTGTCTGGTCAGCAAAATTGCCGTGGAAAATAAAGGTAACGGGCACGAGGAACACCGCGATAGCGAGCGCCGCCCACTTGGTTTTGTATCCAACCAAAAGCATTAAGCCACCAATGAGTTCAACAACAATGGCGATCACAATAGCCAATTCAGCAAAGGGAACACCCATTGAGGCAGCGTAGGCAACCATGCCGGCAAAGCCAGTAATTTTACTCCAGCCGCCCATAATAAAGATAGCTGAAAGGCCAATACGGCCCACCAACTTCATCAAACAATTCTTTTTACCTTCGTCCATATTTCTTAAACTTAATTTGTAAACGCGCCTTTACAGTATACAATGCATCAAAATCACTAATTGACAGAAAGATTAATAGGCGTATGGTGTGTTTTATATGAAAAATTCCTTCGAGGACTGGGATAAAAATTTTTATAAAATTCCGCAATCAAAAAAACGATTACGTTCTGGAAAGAGAAATACGCGGAATCCGTTTCTTGAGCAGTCCTCATTAGAGTGTCGTCAAATAAATGGAAAGGCAAAAGGTATGCGGATTATTGGAGATGCTTTGCCGGGCGATTTTGTAAGGGTGTCTTATTCGCTAGGGACTGACCCTGTGACGAATGCCTGTCTTGGTATTCGAACCGTCAAAGGTATTATTGGTTACTGGAATAATGGGGAATTAGAAACTATTGTTTACATTCACTCTAGAAATCAAGACGAATCAGCGGTACCTATACCCACACATTTCTTAAAAAAAGTTTCAGTTGAGAAACGATATGAGGATTTAGAACAGAAGTAAATTTTTTTTGCGTACATTTAATTTAAAAAAGCATAATAAGGGTATAGTAGAAATAATGATCAAGAAGAAGGGTCTAGCACATACAACGGTACCGACTGATTTAAAGAAAGCGATTGCTTCAGCGCCAAAGGCTGAGGCGGTTTGGAAAGATATTACGCCACTCGCGCGTAATGAATGGATCTGTTGGGTTACTTCAGCAAAAAAATCAGAAACTAGGGAAAGGCGAATCTCGGTCGGAATTTCAAAACTCACATCAGGAATGCGCCGCCCATGCTGCTGGGCAGGATGTCCGCATCGGTAAATAAAAAAGAAAGCCCGTTCGGGGCTTTTTAGCTGGGCCTCTCTATAGAGGGGGTGGGTATAGATAAGCTTCGCACAATATATCTTTTGCGAAGTACACTAAGGGGCGTTCAGGAAGGCTTGGTCTTCGCCCAGCTCGGCTTGTTCCTGCCTCTGTACGCTTTTATGCGCTTTTAAATCTGGTTTACATATATCTCACTACCCTTGCTCCAAGGCTGTTTAAATATCGAAAAATAGACCTCCTTTATTTCCCCCAAAACTCCCCTACCCGATACTTGACATATTAAAACAATGTGATAGTATAAATAACGTAATATATTAAAATAAAATTATATGTTTGAGAACGTAAAAAACATTCCCGCAACTCTTCTTAGTAAGGCATGGGAAATATATAATTCAGAAGAAGCAACAGGCGCTCGCGGCGATGGCCGAATAATGACCATACCAATAGCACTAGCTGGCCTTTGGTTTGCCCTTGATTATTTTATAAAATAATCAAGCCATAACAAAACCCCGCATGCGCGGGGTTTTGTTATGAATCTTGTGGGCCAAGATGCAACCTTACATCATTGAACCGCCTGATTTTACCATGCAGGTCTTGCAGGTAGTTTTGTGGCTTACTGCAAGGTAGATTGCTGAGAGACCGACGAGAATGTAAATGATCTTAGAGATCAATGCATCCATACCGCCGAAAAGTTGGCCGACTTCCCATCCCGTTACTGCAAAGATGCCCCAGTTGAGACCTCCAACAATCAACAAGATGAACGCGACCATGTGTACTGCTTTCATAGTTTTGCCTAAAGTTAAGTTAGTTGTAAAGTAAAACTCGACCAGGGAGCCTTTCGTAGGCTCTTATATTCATTAAATACTAAAAAACGCCCAGTGCAGGGCGCCATGTGGATTGTTTTGTTTAATCCCAACCTTCACGCCGGCACATTTTTTGATCTTCGTCCCAGAATCCACGAACGCCAGTGTAAAGCCCCAAAATAATTGCAGAAACGAACATGGCGCCAAAAGACATATCTTTCAGGGCTTCCATACTTTCAAACATATGTTGGTATTATACCAAAAATGAGTCTTTATAGGTAGCTCAACGGATTCAAGTAAGCTTCGGTGCCGGCTACAGGAATGATGGCACCACCCTTAGCGCAAGCCGTGCCCGCTGACTGACCGTTTTGCTTATACCAATCACCCAAGTTTTGTATTTGGACACCATCTGAAGCGAATACCGAGAAG
>JBAYHB010000136.1:0-3245 GCA_041666365.1 Candidatus Babeliales bacterium
AAATATCATGCTTTTTCTCCTTTTAAAACACATGGTATTTAGATTAACAAATTTGAGCGGACTTTAAAGCAGGAAGCTATAGACACCATAAAAGCCGGTGTTGTTAATCTTAATCAGTAAGCGTTGAAAAAATCACAATGAAAAAAATCATTCTTTATCTAGGTTTTTTATTTATAACTCACTCGTTGAGTGGAGCATTCGAGAATAAAATCTCCTCTTCAAACTTATCTGTGCAACAAGAAGCGGAAGCGGAAAAGAAAATAAGGGCGGCGGTAGAAGAGGCATTACGAAGTTTCGACATCGATCCTAAGACATGCACAATTGTTATGATAGAACCAAGTAAAACGTCTGGGCTCTGCAGTTCAGACACAAGAACTATAGCGATAGATAAAGAGCTTGAGGGCTGTGCGCTTGATTATGTTGCTTACCATGAAGTAGCGCATCTTTATGATCAAATAGACCATAAAGCTAGATCAGTTGGACGGTGCGCTACGGCTTTAGGATTTGCTCTTCCTATACTTGTCAGGTCCACCTGCCACAAAGATGCAATGAGTGGCGCTGAGGGTTTAAAAACGCTTGTTTGTGCAACACTTGGAGTTTGTAGCGCTGTTGTTGCATTTAGGATATTAGGCGAAGGCTATTGTTATGGAAAGGGCGAATTGCGCGCCGACCGATTAGCGGTTGAACATTTGTTGAAAGCTAAGAGATTTGCGCCTATTGTCTATATATTAGCGCGTAAATTGTATTGTATGGCAGAGGGAGAGAAGTCAGGAGGGCATCACCCTTCGTATGAAGTTGAATGTAGAAACATACTGCAGTGCCTACGCGATAGTAGTTTTGATATTACCTTTATAGAGGATGAGGGGACTTTAAATTCACTTCAAGAATTAAATCTATTTCAAAAAAAAGAAGCTTTGTCTTATAAACCACAAACCATTATTTGTTTGTTGAAGGGAAAAGCATGTCTTGCTTTGGCAACTTCAAGTTTGAAGTTGGACCGTAAGATTCTAGCATTATAAAAATAAAAGCGTTTTTAGCAAATCCTAACCAGTAAGGGTTGAAAGAAAATAACAATGAAAAAAATCATTCTTTGTCTGGGTTTTTTATTTATAGCTCATTCGTTGAATGGTTTATCCGAGGAGAAGGTTCCCACTTTAAATATTTCGGTACAAGGTGGAGAGGGTGTAGGCTGTGTTTTTATTTATTTTCCTGGTATGTGGGAAGATCATACATCTGTAACTAATCTGATATGTTCTGGTGTTATACCCCAAGGATCGACAGTGTATGCCCTTGATCCATCTGAATACCATGAGCAAAAAAATGGCTTCTGTCGTTGTAGAGCTGCAACTATAGGGCAAGGAAAAGATATAGAACTTCTTATAGAAAACATAGTTGTTATTTGTAAAAAACATCCTACAGGGAAAATTATCGGGCTTGGTATCTCCCGTGGCTCAGCTGTTTGGGCGCATGTTATTGGTGTGTTATCTGAATCTCCAGAATATCGCTATTTATTGCAGCGCATTACGGGGGTTGTTTTAGAGGCGCCCTTTACCAGCGTAGCTGATATTGTTGCATCCTTTGCTGATGAGCGATGTCGTGTAATGTCTTTATTCCCTAGCCTTGCCCAAAGCAAGCGATTACACTCATTTATTCAAAAGATAGCACCTTGGATGATCAATTTTGGGTTCCCCAATTATGATTATTTTGGTATTCAACCAATTGAATCGCTAAAGAAGTGGAATGTCGTCTCCTGTAAACATCTATCTGTTCTGCTCGTGCATTCTTTGCAAGATATCTTGGTTCCTTACCAGCATAGCCTAGAGATATACCGGGAGCTGAATGCAAAAGGGATACCTGTTAGAGTTATTTTTGCTCAAGAGGGCAAACATGGATGGGTTCTGGGCAAGGGAAATCTGTATCCAAAAATCATAGAAAAACTATATCAATGGTATAGAGGGATAGACATACATAATGAAGGTAGCACAGAGTTGCAATATAGTGGTTGTCAGTGTGGGAAGTGTTTTTACCGCGGTGCGTCTTTTTGCCTTAAGCCAATTTCTTAATACATCACATGCAAAAAGTTCTTTGAGTGAGTGCAGACTCCTCTGGATGCCCCTTGCTTTCGATCGTTGTTGACATTCTTTCTTAAAATGGTGAAATGGTTTTTATTCGATCAAACACGGTATTACATTTGGGAGAGCGAGCCGGCGCAATAGGCTCATTTGGTAATTATGAAAACATATTCAAAATTATGCACGGAATTTTACGATCTTGAACAACATCCAAATGCCACCCAAGCGCATTTGTTTTATATGTATCACGCACGTCAGGCAAAGGGTTCAATTCTCGAGCCGATGTGTGGAACGGGACGTTTTCTTATCCCAATGCTGCAAGCAGGTTTGGATATACAAGGCTTTGATGCTTCTTCACACATGCTTGATGCACTCATAAAAAAATATGCTCTTGTAAGCGCGCAGGCTGCGCCCGTGTGGCAACAATTTTTGCAGGAATTTAGCTGTGATAAGCGCTATCAATTGATGTTCATACCATATGGCTCGTTAGGATTGATTACCAACTATCAGGATTTGAAAAAAAGCTTGGCAGTTATGTATGAGCATTTGGCGGTTGGTGGAAAATGTATTTTGGAAATAGAGACGATTGCATCAGTTCCTCACCCTTGCGGGGTATGGCGGCGGGGGAGTCATACAAGGCCTGATGGTTCAAAAATTGTTCTTAATTTCTTAGCATCGTACCAGCCAGAAACCCAACTATTTCAGTCGCGCTCGCGCTATGAATCTGTCAGTGATGGAGTGGTGATAGAATCAGAAGAAGAACTTTTTCAGCAGCATCTCTGTAGGTTCGATGAATTAGACATGTTGTTACAGGACGTAGGCTTTCCTACGATCAAAAAGTATGCTCCCTATGATGCTGACCAACCTGTTGATGAAAACACTCCTATTATTATTTATGAATGCCAGAAGTAAAAAAAGTTGAAGTTTATGCGCTATTTATGGCATCATCAGGGCAATTATTTGTAGCAAGCAAATAAGTTAATTGTACGTGATTTAAACAAGGAACGCTTGAATGAAAAAATTTATAGTTTGTGCTGTTGTAATGATCTTTCTTAATGCTTCTAGTTCTCATATTAATGCTGCGTGTCAGAAACAAAAAAGTGATGAGTACGGGTTTGTTGAAATGGAAGAAGTCCAATTTGTTAGGCACGATAATAAAGTTGAGCAAAAAAT
>JBAYHB010000137.1:0-3168 GCA_041666365.1 Candidatus Babeliales bacterium
AATTGCTGCAAACAAAAATCTAGCCAACAATAACAATGAAAAAGCCAATCTTCTCTTTCTTGCTGCCGATACACTGAATCTTCTTAACGATGCCTGTTTTCTTTACAACAACGTTAATAAGGGGATTAACAACGGTCTCAATACAACAGGGACCAAAAAGGATACGTTCATCCATGCTTTCTTCACCCTCCGCGATATCACAAAAATATATCAGCATTTCAAAGATCTCGTTACATCCGTGCGCGCCCAGCCCGAGCAAGTTGATGAATTAGATGAGTTGGCAAAACCAACACCTGAAGAAGAAAAAACAATTTCTCATATAACCAAAACTTGCCAGTTGTATCTGTTACCAGGTCTCAAGGCGCTTGCCACTGCAGCGCTGGCGTATAAGCAAGAATTTGGGAGTTCATATGAAGAGGAATGCCAGCGACATATGGCTACAACCGCATATGCATTGGTCAGATTTATCGATGAATATAACCAGATTAAAGACGCTACTTCATACACAAAAAAAGCCGCTGCCCTTGCACTTCTGGCAACCATCGCTTGCTTGGTCTATGAATTGAAACAATATATCATTCCTACTCGTGGCGAGTGTTCTGTTTGTTATGCCAATGGTGATGAAGGGCCATTAGTTCGACTCGCTTGTGGTCACGCTGATTTATGCCCTAGTTGCGCAGCACGACATATTGATACTCCCTACTTTAATGCTAAAAGAACATTCAACCAAATCAAGTGCCCACACGTCAACAACATAGGGAAGGGAACATCTGATAATTGCCAATATACATTAAGCAGGAGTGAGGTAACACATATCGCCAATGATCCTGCATTTGCACAACACCAAAATACAAAGGCCAAAGAAGCGAAAGACACTATCAAGCAAGGCATTAAGCTCGATGGCCGAATTGATACGGCAAAAATCACAACTCAGGATATTATAGCAGCCTTTGACGAAGCCGCCGCTTTTAAAAAAAATACTGACTCATTCGATGTCGATGGAGTAAACCTTTTTGTTGAAGAAACAACTAGATGCCCAAAATGCCATCTGGTCTTCGAAATACGAGAAGGTTGTAATCATGCAACATGCAACTGTAAATATGAATTCTGCATGGTATGCGGAGTCCATTTTGAACATGGGGATAACGACTGGCAGCACTTTAGAAATTGCCAACACGCGACTTCTAGGGGTGGGCGTTATGGCAATAATGGGAATTTTCAACTTGGAAGGTATCGCCAATTACCATTAACCGAAGGTCACTTTGTTAACGACTATCCAGAGAATAACAATGAGAGCTCCACAGCTTCAGTCCAAGCGCCAGATTTCTTCTCAAAGATCAGCCAGTGGGCAAAAAACTATGCCAGCTTTTTTGGATTTAAACCATAGAAATAGAAGACGTAGTAAAGAAATTAATTGAAAGGATTTTTTATGTATAACATTCGTAAACTCTTAAGTCTAAGCCTTGTGCTGATGACCATGATTGGCGCATCATTGCTCGCGGACGCCGACAAAGCTACATCAACTGTAGTAACAAACGATGGTCAATCGCTACTTTCGCCAGACCAAATTGAAAAACTCGTTGATAAAGCTTTTGATTCAGAAGAAAAAAAGGTTGCAGATACAGCCGATACAATCAAAAAGCCAGTCCTGACTGAAGCGAAAAAGGCCTTGAATGCTCAATTGAGAAAATTCAAGATCACCGGCGCGGCAACGTACAGCCCTTTCGATTTTGAGTGGGCATGTATTTACAAAAATAAACATCCAAGATTCTGTGTGTTTTTCAATGACGATGAGGGAAATGTCAAGGTACAAAAATTCCAAGCTAACATCCGCTCATTGGGAGGTCAGGTTGGTATTGCGCTACTAAATTCAACTATCTTTATAACCAACAGCGATGTTAATTATTTGCACGCAATGGATGAAATACAACTTGGAACAGGTATTGATATAACACTTTGTTGGTTGATTGGCCTCTCGTTCACCTATGTTCCTTTTTTAAATGCACCAGGCGGGATGATCATTATAGGGACCGGGTTTGGGTTTGAAGCTTGCCTAAGCATTGTTTTTGGCGGATCGCTTACCCCGGTAAAAAATACGAGCGATGAAGAAGCTGATGGCGATAACGACAACGATGACGATGATAACGATTAAATGAGCGAATGGAGGTTTAATAGATCATGAAAAAATTATTATTATTTTCACTTCATTTTACGTTTCTGACAAGTACCTTGCTTGGTACCCAAAATCAAGCACCGGTGCTTGCAGAACAACTACCTTCTGCTACAGCGCAACAACCGGCAGCTTTGCCTCAACAGGTACCAAATAACGTAGATGCAAAACTTAAAAAATATAAATTCAATGCTGCTAAATCTTTATGGTCAGATAGCGAAGCACTTTTGTATGGCGAGCAACACTTAAAATTTGAGGTTTTCTTCAGAGATAAAAAGTGGCGGCTAAAATCACAAAAACTTACAAGTACTATCAAATCCATCGGGCCTCGAGCTGATGCATCGTTAACGTATAATCTTATCTTCTTTACCAACCATGACTTTGACTATACCCACTGCCAAAAAGAGATACAGCTTGGAATAGGAATAACGGCAAATTTTTCGTTATTTTTTATAAAATTCTTACGCAACATACATGGTCTAAATCCAGCGGTTGCTAACATTCTCAATAAAATTGGCATCCCACTTGATGCAAATTTTACCTATGTTCCCTTTTTAAACGCCCCAGGCGGAATGATAATCATTGGGGTTGGAGCTGGAGTAGGCTTGGGCGCCAGCCTTGTGTATGGTGGCTCTATTGTACCGGTAAAAGATGAAATCAAACAAAAAGAAACCAGCTCACAAGAAAATGCTGAATTTGCTGATATTGCCGAAACTATCAACTAGGGTTGTTGTATGTGTATGCTGCCTATCGTAAATAGAAAATTTATGCTCCTCTGTGTCCTCTTGGACGTGATCATGACTGCGCCCGCAGTTTCCGCTGCAACCACGACGGAGGCTAAAATCCAAATGGGCCTAGCGCTGGCCGCTGCTCCGCTCGAAATTGCTGCAAACAAAAATCTAGCCAACAATAACAATGAAAAAGCCAATCTTCTCTTTCTTGCTGCCGATACACTGAATCTTCTTAACGATGCCTGTTTTCTTTACAACAACGTTAAT
>JBAYHB010000138.1:0-3167 GCA_041666365.1 Candidatus Babeliales bacterium
CGGCGCAATGATGATTCCACCGGCAACAATCACGATGATTAAGCGACGTACTGCTTTGCGAGCACCTATTGATGATCCCATGCGAGCCGTTCCCCTTGACTTCAACCTGACTTACAGAATGATCATAAAATAAATCGATCAATAACTGCAATAAATCACATTCTTAATTGTTAAATAACAAAAAGGGGAACGAAAAAGCAAATGATAATTATTCTTACTTGCCGCAGCAGTGTTTATATTTTTTACCCGAGCCGCAATCACAAGGATCATTACGTCCAAGTTTTGGCGACGAGCGCTTAATGGTTTGCGACGCTCCAATTGATGACTGATCGCCACCGACTTTAATTTCAGATAGCGCCTTTTGTTTTTCATGCTCGATTTCTTGAATAGCTGATGCAGAATATTCGTCAGGCTTCATGCGGAAAATACGTTGAGCGATGTCCCACTTGATCTGTTCCATCATTCTTTCAAATTCAAAGAATGATTCTTTTTTGTATTCCAAGAGGGGATTGCGCTGTCCGTACCCACGTAAACCGATGCCCTCTTTCAGGTGGTCGATGTTTTGTAGATGTAATTTCCAAGCATGATCAACTGTTTCCAGAAGAACCCATTTTTCAGCTTCATTGACGATTGCAAGATCGCCACGAGTTCTGAAGGACTCGTATTCTTTAGCAAGAAATTCAACAATTTCTTGTTCAAGGTATCCCTTATTTTTCACGCTCTGGGCAATAGCTTCAAATGTCTTTTTTTCGAATCCAGTCACTTTTTCAAGTGAAGCACATAATTCGGCAAGGCCTTCTGGCGCTATTTGATCTTGAGGGTAATAGATGGTAAAAAGACTATGCACAACATCACCAAAGATATCTTTGATCATCTCAGTAATGTTCTCGCCGCTTTCAAGAATTTGGCGACGGTATTTGTAAACGACGATACGTTGTTGATTAAGAACGTCATCGTATTCAATAAGATGTTTGCGAATATCAAAGTTATGTTTTTCAACTTTTTCTTGGGCTTTTTCAATGCTACGGGAGATCATTGGATGTTCAATACTTTCACCTGGCAGCATGCCAAGGCGCTCCATTCTTCTCTTAACGGCTTCCCCGCCAAAGATGCGCATCAGATCATCGTCGAGCGATAAATAAAACTTTGTTGATCCTGGATCGCCTTGACGACCTGCACGACCGCGCAGCTGGTTATCGATACGACGGCTTTCATGACGCTCTGTACCGATAATGCGTAAACCGCCGAGTTCAAGAACTCCAGCACCAAGCTTAATATCTGTTCCACGACCAGCCATGTTAGTGGCGATGGTGACCTTGCCGCGTTCACCAGCTTCTTTGACGATCTCTGCTTCTCGTGAATGTTGTTTAGCGTTCAAAACATTGTGAGGAATATTGTTCATCGTTAAAAGATGGCTCAAATATTCTGAAGTCTCAATTGCGATTGTACCGACAAGAACTGGTTGCCCACGCTGGCTACACTGTTTAATATCTTCGATAATCGCCTTGTATTTATCTTCGCGGTTCAGGAAGATGATATCGGCTTGATCGTTTCGGATCATTGGTTTATTGGTTGGTACGGTGACAACGCCAAGTTTATAAATTTTATGGAACTCTGCCGCTTCAGTTTGGGCGGTACCGGTCATACCTGCTAATTTTTTATAGAGTCTGAAGTAGTTTTGTAAGGTGATTGACGCCAGCGTTTGGTTTTCGCGTTCGACTTTAACACCCTCTTTGGCTTCAAGAGCCTGGTGCAAACCATCGCTGTAGCGCCGACCTGACAAAATACGTCCGGTAAATTCATCAACAATCAATACTTCGTTCTCGCGGACAACGTAGTCGACGTCTATTTTGAAAAGTGTGTGCGCGCGCAGGGCTTGGGTTGCATGGTGAAGGACAAGAATATTTTCAGGGGCATAAAGATTGCCGACGCCAAGCATTTGCTCAATTTTGTCGATGCCTGACTCATGAAGGTTGACCGAACGGGCTTTTTCATCAATTTCGTAATCTTCTTTTTTAAGGTGCAAAATCGCTTTGTTTGCTACCTGATAGAGGTTGCTACCGCGCTCACTTGCGCCGGAGATGATAAGGGGGGTTCGCGCTTCGTCGATCAGGATTGAGTCAACTTCGTCAACGATTGCATAGTGCAGATCGCGTTGTACGTAATCATTGAGATCGAATTTCATGTTGTCGCGTAGGTAATCAAAGCCGTATTCGTTGTTGGTACCGTAGGTAATGTCGGCTTGATAAGCTTTCTTGCGCTCCGCATCTTCCATATTGTTTTGAATAACGCCGACCGCAAGGCCAAGGCCGTTATAGATTGGGCTCATCCATTCAGCGTCACGCTTGGCAAGATAATCGTTAACGGTAACAACGTGGACGCCCTTGCCCTCAAGGGCATTTAGGTAGGTTGGGAGGGTACAGACGAGGGTTTTACCTTCACCGGTACGCATTTCGGCGATTTTTCCTTCATGGAGGATTATGCCACCAATCAACTGGACGTCATAATGACGCTCGCCAAGCTTTCGTCGTGCCATCTCTCGCACGACTGCAAAAGCTTCAGGCAGAATGCTATCAAGTGTTTCACCTACCGCAATGCGCTGCTTAAATTGTCCTGTTTTATCTTTCAGCTGTTCATCGCTTAAGGCGAGCATTTCAGCTTCAAGGCTGTTAATTTTTTTTACTATGGGTTGGAGGCGTTTAATTTCACGGTCATTTTGGGTGCCAAAAATTTTGGCCAGTAATTTTGTAATCATAATATGTTCCTAATTCAATCGTTTTCAAAACAACCCTTAGGGTACCACAAATATGATTTCTATTAAAAGCTTTTCCTGGTGCGCCATCGTTTGACATATTTTAAATAATAAATAAAATTAAAACTCATGATAAAAAGCGCATGTATTTTCAAATAGATAAAACCGTGACGGAGTGCTCATGATTAAGAAGTTGTTAGGGTTAAGTTTTTGTTTGACAGTTGGATTGGCAACACTGTCTTTGGAGGCCGCGTTTCTTAAAACTCCTGACAAGAAGTTAAACGCACAAATTCAACCATCGCCCGAGTTTATCAATAATGTAATAGAGTTTATGCACAATAAAAAATGATCAGAAAAATGTGGTCAATCCTTTTTAGCCGATTAAGCTAAAAAATATAACAACAAAAAAAGGAGA
>JBAYHB010000139.1:0-3041 GCA_041666365.1 Candidatus Babeliales bacterium
CTCATTTTTTATACGAGGGAGTAGATGATGAAGAAAATTCTTCTAGCTGCTGTTGCATGTGTGTTGGTTGTACCGGTTTTTGCTGTGCAGGACCCAGATGATCAAGGGCGTGATGAAGGACGCCGTGAATCACACGGTCAGTGGCGTAAGAGAGAT
Source organism: Candidatus Babeliales bacterium (assembly GCA_041666365.1). Taxonomy (GTDB): domain Bacteria; phylum Babelota; class Babeliae; order Babelales; family RVW-14; genus JBAYHB01. The sequence goes on from JBAYHB010000139.1 coordinate 157, forward strand.
GAGGACGCCCGTGGGGTGCGCCGCCAGTGGCTTCAAGAAAGGGCCCAACGAGACAAGAAATTGCGAGCGCAAGAATTAAAACAAAAGCGAGCAAAAGCAGGCAAGCCTGTGATACCTGGTTATGTTGGACCAAAGGGCGATGATAAACGTGGTGGAGATAGGCCTCAAATGGGCAAAGAGATGAATACCTTGGTTGACGTAATCTCAAAAAAAGCGGATTTAAAAAATAATCCTGATGTACAGAACTTAGTAACGATCAACGAAAAAATGAAAGCTTTCATGAAGATGAGAGAAGATCGTGGCCCAGGTCGGCGCGGCTGGGAGCATCGTGGCAAGGGATCTGAAAAAGATGAAAAGAGAGAAGACAAAAGAGCAGCGCACAAAGCACTTTTCAATGATTTAGGCGCTGCGATCGAGAAAGTTGGATCAACATTTCAAAATGATGCCGATGTACAAGCGTTAGTAAAAAGACATCAAAAAATGCTTGAGATGAAAAAAAGAATGATAGCAGAACGGGAAAAAATAAAGAATTGGCGAGAAAATCATCCTGCAGAAGCTGATGATAGTGACGTAATAATCGACTAAGTTTAGTAAAGCCAACACTGGCACTCGAAACGAGCCTTTTAACAGGATAAGCCGGATGTTCTAACACATCCGGCTTATCCTGTTATTGTTAACTAAAAACGTGATGAATTATTTTTTTCTTTTGGTTGATAGGTGCTTTTGATCTGCAATTCTTTCAGTTGCGCTTCATCGACCGTTGATGGCGTTTGCATCATCAAGCACGAACCGCTTTGTGTTTTTGGGAATGCAATAACATCACGCATGCTCTCAGTTCCAGCAAGCATCATGACTAAGCGATCGATACCAAAAGCAATGCCTCCATCTGGTGGATACCCAAGGTTTTGTGCTTCAAGAAGGAAACCAAATTTCCGTTGTGCTTGTTCTGGTGTAATGCCCAAGAGATCAAATACCTTTTGTTGTGTTTCTGATGAATGGATGCGAATTGATCCGCCACCAAGCTCTTCGCCGTTGCAGACCAAGTCGTACGCGCGAGCTTTGACATCGGCGATGTCCATACCTTCCCAGCCTTGTACCGGAGAGGTGAATGGATGGTGACGTGCATCCCATTTTTTCTCTTCTTTATTCCATTCAAACATGGGGAAATCAACAACCCAGAACATGTTCCATTGCGTTGCGTCGATTAAGTTAAGCTTTTTACCGAGTGTTAAACGGAGCTGGCCAAGGACAGTCCAGGCTTCTTCGTACGCGCCGACGGTGATGAAAAGTGTGTCTTTGGTTGTTACGTCAGGCATAACTTGTTTGAGTTGCTCGGTAAAATTGCTTGGTAAGAGTTTGTTGATCGAGGAATCGCAGGTTCCGTCTTCTTTCCAGCGGACCCAGATTAACCCCTTAGCGCCAAGCTCTTTGGATACGTAATCGGTTAAAGTATCAAGTTCCGCTCGGCCATAAGATTTGTTTTTTACACAGATTGCGCCGGCTTTGCCTTTGCCCTCAAGGGCTGACTTTATAAAGTTGATAGAGGTAGACTCAAATACCTTGGTGATATCATTGATCTCAAGGCCAAAGCGCATGTCCGGTTTGTCACTGCCAAAACGTGCAAAAACTTCGTCAAAGGTAAAGCGCGGGAGGGGTAATGTGATATCGTAGTTTAAGAATTTCTTCCAAAGTAGACTAAAGATTCCTTCGCACAGGTTTTGAATGTCGCTTTCATCAATAAATGACATTTCAATGTCCAGCTGCGTGAATTCAGGTTGCCGGTTGGCGCGTAAAGCTTCATCGCGAAAACAGCGTGCGATTTGGAAGTATTTTTCCATTCCGCCGGCAATCAGCAGCTGCTTGTAGATTTGAGGGGATTGAGGAAGGGCATAAAAGGTGCCCGGTTGCAGGCGGCAGGGGACTAAAAAGTCTCGAGCACCTTCTGGGGTACTTTTAGATAGAATTGGCGTTTCGATTTCATAAAACCCTTGTTCATGCATGTAGGTTCTCAGGGCGAAGATCGCTTCGTGCCTGATTTTCAGGATGTCGTGCATTTTTTTACGACGCAGATCCAGGTATCGGAATTTTAAGCGAAGTTCTTCTGAAATTTTTTCATCGTCGTCGATTTGAAAGGGGAGTGGCTCGCTCTTGCTGAAGACCACAACGTCGCTGACGAGCAGTTCAAACCTCCCTGTTGCCAGTTTTTCATTGATTGCTTCAGGTGCACGGTTGATAACGGTTCCTTTAACAGCCAACACATATTCCGATCGGACGTCGTGTGCTTTCTCTGTTGCCTGCGGAGCATTGGATGGATTGAACACCAATTGCATGAGCCCCGTGCGATCGCGTACATCGATAAAAATAACACCGCCATGATCACGTCGTCGATTGACCCAGCCGGCCAAACAGACTTCTTTGTTCAACAGTTTTTCATCGACTTGCCCGCAATACACGGTACGTTTGAAAAAGGGTTCCATGGGATCCTCCGCTTGGAACTGGTACAGTAAAAATACAACAGCGGACAGAACTCGAATTGTTCCGTCCGCTGTCCATTTTATCAGGTTTTAGGCAAAAGCGAAGCGTCGTTTGCCGATGCGTTTTTGGTTAAGAGGAAGTGCCTCTTACGATTTACTTCCTGTCTTCTTTCTCCTCTATCCTATCCCTTCCTCTGTTGTCGGTAGCGTTTACATTGGTGTCATTGGTAATAAGCGTATTTACTGTTAAGCGATGGGATTTATTATTGTAAACAATATTAAGAGCGTTTAGACACTGTTGGTGCAAATTTTGCAAAACGGTCTTAATATTGTCTTTCGACTTCTTCATCGCCCCCATTGCCACACTACTGACCGTGCAGGAAATAAGCAACACGGCTAAAGATTTCTTAA
>JBAYHB010000140.1:0-3037 GCA_041666365.1 Candidatus Babeliales bacterium
CAAGATCATTTTGGTATTTTTCTGTGGCCGTGAGGTTGGCCGTTTTATTGGTAGATAGCCTACTAATCGCGCCATTAATTTCTGTCCACTCCAGTACCAATTTGCCATACTCATTGAGCATTTGTTTGAAATGGTCGACCTTTAGATTGGTGTTGGCGCCATATTCCCCCTTTTCGCTCCGACTTTGCCGCTTGATCGCCAAGTCAAATTGTTCGACCAGTTTGTTCATGGCCTGAAGGGTAACCATGCGGCCAAGGTCGGTGGTGGTATCAAATTTTTGCCTGAAATCGTTGCCCTCGAATTGAGTGACAATTTTCTTGAGTTCTTTCATGCGATCGTCAAAGGCTTTATGTGTTTTGCCTGCCGGGGCATTTTCTTCAGCTTCTTTGTCTTCTGACGAGGCGGCTTTTTTTGGAGCTTCAGTTTCTTTTCCTGGATCTTCCCACGCATCAAGCCATGTTGTCTGCTCCATGGGGGCTATCGCTTTTTTCAGGCCATCGACGTGTTGAAGTTGAGGCCGTGCAGCTTTCATTTCTGCCTCAAGAGCCGCTAACTTTTCTTGGGCGTTTGCTCCTTTGGCGTTGGCAAATGATGTGTGGAGCCATAATTCGAGGACATCGTAGTTTGAAAGGTCTTTGACGAGCGTTGCAAGCCGCTGATGGTTTTGTACAGGAAGTTCTTTAACAAATGTTGCCCATCGTTCCCCAAGCTCAGGTGTCATTGCTTGCTGGCCAAGTTGGTTGAAAAGAGCCGTTCGATTTTTTTCTTGGAGGTGTTGGGCTCTTGTTTTGAGTTCTTGATCCTCTTTAATGATCTTAGCCATTCGTTGGATTCTATTTTTTTTAATAACCTCTGTTATTGCTTTTTTAAAACGAGATAGTTTGGGCTCTGGCTTACTATTGGGCTTGATGGAAAGAGTAGCCGTTTTTTGCTTGCGTACGGCAGCCGCTGCCGCCGGATATTTTTCTTCTTCAACCATAGAGCGAACGCTTTTTCGCATATCTTTTAAATCTTTAAGCAAGCGACCATACGATTGTCCTTCTTTAATTTCACCACGCGCAGGAGCCTGGTAGACAACCGCTTCGAGCATGCGAATGGCAAAAAGTTTTTTTGTGTAGTCGGGTGCGCCTTCTTTGATGTCTGCACATTGGCGAAGTTGGTCGACGGCTTGAAAAAAATGATGATTAAGATCGGTAAGCGTTGCGCGAAGGTCGGGATTGAGGGTAAGTAGATCTTGGTACCCTCGCAGGTTATCGTTCATCTTAGTAGCGATTGTGGCGAGAATAGTGTTGGTATCAGCCGCATTGGCTGTTTTAAGTTGTTTGACAAGGTTGGCGACAGCGGTGGGAGACTTGTTTATTTCTGCATGGATGGCACGAATTGCAACTTGGTCTGATGGATCAGTTGCCCTGAGTTGCGCGTAGAGTTTGTTCATCTCGTTTGTATCGGTCTTTATCTGTCTGGTGATAGCATCAAAATCATCAGGCTTGAGGTCGAATTCTTTTTGAATAACTTTAGGTGTGAGCACGCCGACAAGATCTTTGTTGGGTGCCTCAACATGGGGAATGGTAATTTGAAGTGGTACTGGATAGTTTGTCCAGCCTGTTTTTGCCATACCGCTACGTTTTAAATCAGCGATGCTGTCAATTTTCTCCTGCGGGGTAACGATAACGTTTTGTTGTAAATCAATGATGATACTTTTTTGTTCAAGTTGTTCTTCGATCCCTTTGATATCATCAACTTTTAGCACGGGGATGCCTTTGCCGCGAAAGACCGTTGCTTCGTGCGATGTTTTAAGCGCGGGCTCTTTAATAATTACCGCCTTAACTGCTTTGGTGTCAAAGCCAGTTTTTTGATATGCGGCTAGTGCTTGCCCAATATTGTCGACAACGATAACTTGTTTGGGATCGGTGATGAGTTGTAGCGAACCGCCACCAGAAATAATACTTTCACAGGCTATGTGATCGCCGTCAATCTTATCTAGATCAAGGTACGACGCAGGTTCTTTGCTGGCATTGTGAACGATAGGCCTGGCCTGAACAATATTGATAGTTTTTGTTTTTTCATCGATAACGTATTCAACGTCCATTGGACACCCGTAATGCGCCTCAAGATCTTGCGCAAGTTGTTTGAGCGCTTTGACTGCTTCTGTAGAAAGTGCTGCTTGTTGTTTAAGTGTTTCAGGATTATCGGTCCAAATAAGATTTCCATCATTGTCGGGAATATAGCGGCGTGGTTTTTCGCGAACAACTGTTGTAATGTGACCCTTATTATCGACGTAATGAGTGTCGGCGGGGATCAGGCTGTTAACAACGGCAGCATTGTGTCCGTAGGCGGCCTGAATAACGGTAACGCCTGAAGTTTTTGATTCATCCCCATCTTTTTTAACAGCCCCTTCGGTTTCTTCGGTAAACATAACGCCACAACGAGTTGTCCCATCTGCTTCTTGATTACCTACTTCTTCACCAATCATTTTTTGGACAAGCACTGGGGTGAGAGGCGCATTTTTGCTAAAAAGTGTACGGTCTTCTGCGTCAGCACGTTGCTTAATTGACTTTGGACTAAAGTATGAAATAGCAACCTGTTTGATTGCGTCAACGATTGCCTCAGGATCAGGTTTGACGTTAGCAATGCTTTCGTTCCCGCCTGCGTTGGCTAGCTCCTTGGTATCCTCTCGCCCCGTGCTACGGACCATGAGGCGATTTTGCTTGTTTAAAAGATCTTTTGTTTGAATTTCTTCTTTTACTTCGTTTGGCAAATCATTTGGATCAATTTTTACCGCTTGGATTCTTTGGGCAATCGCCTCGGCATCTTTTACAAAGGTCTCAAGCGCTTGTCTTTTTTGTTCTTCTGATGCTCCCTCAGGGACGGCTCTGTTACGTTTTCCAACAATCGCTTGCCATTCATCGTCAATTTTAATTTCTTCTGAAAGGGTAAACCACTAGTTTGACTAGTTGGACCCTCCAGGCTTGGCCTAAAGATTTAGTTTTAAAGAGATGATGTTGAGATATGCTGGTCCTTCAGTGGCTTGACGGTC
>JBAYHB010000141.1:0-3018 GCA_041666365.1 Candidatus Babeliales bacterium
AGGCGCATGATCTCTTTTTGCAACGTACCAATCTCTTTTTTCTTATAGTGAGTTGCTGATTTTTTAACAACATCTTGCAAGTGAAGCAAGCGTGTAATAGCTTTTTTGACCTGATCAAAGTTACTTAATGTTCCACCAACCCAGCGATGGACAACATAAGGCATGTTAAGGCCTACGGCTGCATTCTTCACTGCATCTTGAGCTGACTTTTTGGTACCTACGAATAATAACATTCCGCCATTTGCCGTTGTGTCCTTGATAAAGGCACCAACTTTTTCAAGCAAGAAGGCAGTTTTTGAGACGTCGATCAAATGAACTTTGTTTTTCGCTCCCCAGATATAGGGACGCATTTTAGGCGACCAGCGAGAGGTCTTGTGTCCGAAATGGACGCCAGCTTTGAGCATTTCCTTCAAATCAATATTCATGAGGTTCCTTTGGGTTATAACCGTTGCTTCTTGGGTCTCTTACACCGCGTAAAAGTAACCACCCTTTGTTAAATAAAGAAGCAAGCTTTGTTAGTATTTCAACAACTGTTTACGCCTGAATGAGGCGTTTGTTATTCTAGCAGAATGAGTGTTTATTGCAAGCCAAAAACCCCATCTAAAATACTTGCTAAATTCAGGCTGTGTGCTATAACTACACCCCGTATTTAGTTATTGTTCTGTAGATAAAAGGATATACAATGCTTTTTCAATCAAAAATGCGCGCCTGTCGATGGTTTATGGTCGGATACATTATAATGACCCTGGCAGTAACCTATCAGACGAGTAGTGCTTCTCTTAAGGTCGTCAAAGTTATAGATCATTCGATTAAAAAATTTCTCATGAACCAACAAATTTCTCTGCCGATAGAAATGTTCATTGAGCTTTCGCAGCAATGCCTTCACACCGTTAAACGCATATATAGCTCTAAACAAAAAGTCTTGCCAACTATTGGCATTGAGTTCTCAATACCAGATAATGGATGTAGCGGTTTTTCCCCCCTCTATATATTAACAGAACAGTTTATCATAGGATCTAAACAGTTCTCACGATCTGTTAAAATTTTAATCGACAACAATCACGCATGGGAAAATATAAATACCATTCGCCCCGTTATAATGTACCTCAATGAGAATGGATCCATAGATATAGTAGACTTAATAACCATTCAAACTTCGCTTGTTCCTATACGGCCCAAACCTCTCCCCTACGGTTTAAAAGAAAGGCTCGAAACGTTTGTCAACCAGAACAAGAATATGCCTGAAGTAACTGAAGAAAAGGTGGCGGATACAACAACGCTTGTCGATTCTGGTCTTACACAAGAAGTCGAGGCATACTCAACCTATCGTCCTAACAAAGCACCCTTCTCTTACTCACCGGATGAACGCGAGCAAGGCTTCAACAGCGATCAAGACGATAATAACAACAGTTAAGACCTCTTCGCGGATCGTATCAAGCCGATCCTGATACACGGCGTAAAGATCACGAAAAATAGCAAGTTTTCGATTGATCGAATCACGCCACTCTTGCAATGCCATCTTTCTAATAAGGAGTGCGTAGAGGTTCACATAATACGCCTCACCTGCCATCTTGATACTGTTTTCCAGCCGCTCGGTAATCACAGAAATATCAACGCGCAATTTTGCCAAACGCGATATAGGAAGATCTATGCGCTCGCCACACAGAGGGATATAGGCTGTCCAAGGAACCATGTATGACTTTTGCCCATAAAAATCATTTAACCTGTGGTCAAGCAAGCGATCAAAATACTGTAATTCAAGTTTCTGAATATTCGCTGATTCAAAAAACTCAAGTGGTTCAAAGTATTCATCGTCATACACAAACGATGCCTCACTATCGATGATAATTAAATCTTGACCGTAGTAACCAATCGTTGAGGCCAAAATCTCATCGGTCTGGTAATCAGATAGCGTATACAGTTCCAATTTTAACAATGACGCAATCTTGCTTCCGTAGCGCTCTTTAAACTCTTCAGGCGTAACCTTATCTTTTGTCGGATACACTTGGACGGCAAAATAAGAATTTTTTAAATTGAAAAAATGAGGTTGTGTAACAGCTGGTTTGATACACTTAAAGGCCCAATGCGCGTCTACAAGACTTTTTTCATCAAATGTTTTTTTGATATCAATAAGTTTAGGCTTTAAATCTTCAAACGAATCCTGGAACGGAATGCGATAGCAGAATGAAAAAACGCCAAAATGGTAAATCTTGCTCGAAATACAACGTGATTCTACCGTTTTCTGTCCATCGGCAATAAGTTCATCAGGCATGCGGAATGATAGAGGAAGATGATAATTTTTGAAATAGGTTGAAAGTGGAACTGAACAAATATCAATCAGCCCTTTCTGCTGGATATGAGCAAGATCAATATCATCGCCCACATCAAATGCATAGAACAACAAAATATTCCCTGAAAACTGGTCCTTGGTCTGGGTAACGACACTATCATTGTTCATAAACATCCTTTCATTCAACAGGTTTATTGTCTATTCTACTGTTTCTACACCTGTATTTCCAACCAGTTTACGAAATCAATTAAAAAAGATTCTCTAGATCAGCTTTATTCAGATTCAAGAGCGACAGAATATCGAATGAGCGACACCCCGCGGCAACCCCTGCTTTGATATCGACATCCGTATCGCCAATCATGACAGAAGCACTTAGATCAAGATCATAGTCAACTGCCGCAGAAAGCAACATTCCAGGTCCTGGCTTACGGCACTGGCACTGACGCGCATAATCCTTAACCTGGGCTTTGGGGTGGTGTGGGCAGTAATACGCTTTGGTAAAAAAAACTTCATGCTTGGCCAAAACGTTAAACAGGTACTCATGCGTCGCCTGCACAAAAGATTCATCAAAATATCCGCGTGCAACCCCAGACTGATTCGTCACAAGGATAAGCTGATACCCTTTATCCTGGCACAGACGGCAGAGCTGAACAGCTCCTTCTATCAGCTCAATTTGATCAGCCGAAGAAAGATAGCCCGTGTTTTTTATAATGGTCCCATCACGATCA
>JBAYHB010000142.1:0-2991 GCA_041666365.1 Candidatus Babeliales bacterium
ATAATGCTCACGACCATTACTCTTTACAACAGCCGCTTATGGCGGTTTGAAGCCGCTCTCTGGAGAGCGACTTCGAGGGGCCTTCCCTCATCTGCCATAAAGCTTGCTATGGCACACTCATCTATCTCTCCTCAATTAGGATGAACAGTTACCACTCAAAAATTGGATTCACTATAGCTCGATTATCTGCCATGCGCAATGAAGTTAATTCCGGAGTTATTTAAATTTTTGCCCGGCTTTATTTTCTACTTTTTCGATCTCTTGATAACCTTTTAGTAGATAATAATCGATAGCAGTATTTGATGACTCAACTTCTATTGCAGCATTGTAAATTCGCTCGTCAAAACCCCCTCGCTTCAGTCGCTTTGCTTGTCGCGTTCTTTCTACCTTTTCCATAGTAACGCCAGAAGCGATTACAAGTGCATGAACAACCTCTAAAACGTCGGCGAGCTCTTCGACCAGTTCATCTTGGTTTGCAACCTGGGCAACTTCGCTGGCTTCTTCAATAAGTTTATCTTTAAGTCGTGCAATAAATTCATCATGGTCTAAAACACGCGGATTAAGAACAAGGCCTTGCTCACGCATTATCTCGGGCATTTTATCGCGAATCAGTTTATCAATTTTAAAATAGCGCTTACGCATCGTTGCCTCATATGTTTTTTGGATACCGTAGTGTTTGGCTTACTTTTTTGTGAAGAGTATATAATCAAAAACTTTATTTTCTACAATTTTCTCTCAGTTGATTCCAGCGCCAATTATTGTATAGTGCTTGGAGTATGTTTTCATTTTTCAATCTGGTATGAAAGGAGATTATGTTTTGTTTTAATCGAATCACACCCATGCTCTTTCTGAGCCTGTCATTTTGCACAACTCACGCTGCCATGAATAAAATTGTATCAACAATTGCTCCGCTTCCAATATTACGCAACACAATTTTTCGTTCTACACTTCCTGCGATGGCAGGACGGCTCGAAACAATCCAGTCAAAGCAAGCAAAAGATCTGTTGGTCCTTGCCCACCAGGCGCCTAAAAATGAACCACTATTCTACGAATTCTTATATAAATCTTATGTTTTACATAAATCCCCCTTGTTGGTCGCTCATAGTGATTATGAAAAGCTTAGTGAACAGCTTAAAACAGCTGATTCGCTCTTAAAATCTATTCTCGCCCATCCTGCATTCCCTGCACTTAATGAAAAAGAAAAAAGCTATTACAAATGTTTAGTCGAATTTAATTGCATTCATTTTAAAAATATAACTGCCGCGCTGCTTGCTATCAAGGCCCATCCAAATTTTAATGAGGAACAAAAAATTCAAACTGAGGAGAAAAAGGCTAAAGCAGCCGATACTACTGCAGATGCTCTTTGGGCTGTTGGACTTGCACAATTAATGAACACGTTTTTCTTTCCTCATTAATAGCAACAATATCAACATCAACTCAAAGGAATAACCATGGTCACCCTGCTCGCTTATCTTTTAGAATATAACCGTTATATGAGTTTGGTCGGCATCACGGCGGTCATCGCTGTTGCCTTTATTTTTTCAAACAATCGAAAAAAAATAAACCTTCGTTTAATCGGCACAGCTCTTTTGATGCAATGCGGGCTGGCGCTTTTTATTCTGCACTCAGTTCCCGGTCAAATGATGTTCAAGTCGCTGGCACACGGCTTTGAGGCGCTTTATGCTTTTGCTGCAGCTGGTTCGCAGTTTGTTTTTGGAAATTTGGCGAGAGCCGATGGACCATGCGGTATCGTTTTTGCGTTTAACGTCGTACCAATTATTATTTTTTTTGGCGCGCTGCTTTCACTTCTCTATCATTGTGGCATTGTCCAGCTTATTGTTAGGTTTCTTGCCTTCGTTATTCGTCCCCTGCTTGGAACATCAGGAGCTGAAACATTATCGGTGACCGCCAACAGTGTGCTTGGCCAGACTGAAGCACCCTTGCTTATTAAAAATTATCTCCCCGGTATGACACAATCAGAATTGTTTGTTGTTATGGTCAGCGGAATGGCACATATAAGCGGTTCTCTCTTGGCGGTGTATGGCAGCATGGGAATTCCAATCGTTCACCTTTTATCGTCAAGCGTCATGGCAATTCCCGGTTCATTTTTAGTTGCAAAAATGCTCGTCCCGGAAACAGACGTTCCTGAAACAATGAGTGGCAGTTTAAATGTCGGCACACGGGAAACAACCAATAGTCTAGATGCAATTTTTCGTGGAACGATCGATGGCATGAAACTTGCCGTCAACATTATCGCCATGCTCATCGCCTTTATCAGTTTGATTGCTTTGGCCGATTATATTTTGGCCGCAACAACAGGATTATTTCTGACCGAAGGTCTAACGCTCAATGTTATTTTGGGAAAACTTTTTTACGGTGTTGCATGGATCATTGGCATTCCGCTCCAAGATTGTTCAGTTGCCGGATCATTGCTCGGACAAAAATTTGTTATCAATGAATTTGTTGCTTACACAGGGCTTGCTCAAGCTCATGTCCTTGATCGCACACACGTTTTGATGACCTATGCGCTGGCCGGCTTTGCTAACTTTTCAAGCATTGGAATCCAGATCGGCGGCATAGGTGCAATTTGTCCAAGTAAACAACAATCGCTCACACAACTTGGCATGCGCGCACTGCTTGGCGGTACACTTGCAAATTTGCTCAACGCAGCACTTGTTGGGTTGTTTATTTAAGACAACTGCGTCATACCGGGTCGGCGTCCGGGATGACAATAGGCGATACCAGAAACGTTGATTAAATAGAAAGGATCTTATGCAAATTGTACGTGAAAAAATTACGCTTGATGAACTCAAGCAAATGTCTCAGAAAATGTATAATCAACTAGTTAAGGCTGTTGTTGATATAAAAAAGAATATTATGGTGGTTGACGCAGCATTACATGCTGATCAAGAGAATCTTCTTTTGGAAGATGGATCTGAACAACAAGATCTATGGGGAATCAATCTCTATCCAGAAAAATTTGGAACTGCA
>JBAYHB010000143.1:0-2965 GCA_041666365.1 Candidatus Babeliales bacterium
CTCAAACAAAGAAAATGCGATTTAAATTTTGCTTATGAGAAAAACATTGGTAGACTTCCGCCAAGTAAGTGAGAGCAGTAAGTCTTATCCAAGGGAAAAGACATGAAAGCATTAATTGAAAAGACTAAAGATCTTCGCCGTGATTTTACGGCAACAGGCTATGTAGTAAATACAACACGAACAAAAATTTTAGTTGTCTTCCATAACAAACTTCAAAAATGGATTCCTGCCGGCGGCCACATGGAACCCAATGAATTGCCCCATGAAGCTGCATTGAGAGAAGTTCTTGAAGAGACAGGAGTAAGCGCGCGCATCCTGAGCGATGATTATGACCTCGGCATAATGGACGAAATAGTCGATTGCCAAGTACCACGCCCTTATATGATTCTTTACCAGCACATTCCAGAACGCAAAAGCGACGGCCAGCACATTCATGTTGATTTTGTTTATGCCATGGAAGCTAACGAATCAGAAGTTACCGTACAAATTGAAGAAGTTTCAAAAGTTGAATGGCTCACCAAAGAAGAAATTCTTTCGTCGGATTGCTTTGATTCTGTAAAAGGTTTTGTCAAAAATTATCTGAAATAAAAAAAGCCACCTGGCAAAAACACCAAGCGGCTTACTCATCAAAAAATTTAGCTTTTATAAAACCTGCATGATCAATGTAATCACAAATGTCGCAAAAACAACCGTCTTAACATAATCAAACTTGAACAGTTTTTGTGCAATGTTTGCCAAGCATAAAACAATCAGCGCTGGATAACACAAAACAACAATTGGTTCAATAACGCGGGCGATACCGGCAAATCCGAGATTGGACATCACAAAAACAGTGACTACCGTTACAAGAAGTGAATAGATATAGGACACTTTGTTTCTGAAAATTTCGGTACATAGATAATCTGCAAACACTGTTGTCAGAGCTATTGCAGTCGTTAAACAAGCAACAGAAACAGTCAAGTTTGCAAGAAACGCTGCTTTAGGCCCCAAGATTAACGTTGCAAGTGCACTGAGCAATTGATCCTTAGGAACACCCATCACCTGTGCGCTGTACATCGATGAAACATAACAAAATCCTGTATACACAAGACCAAGTAAAAGCCCACCAATGACACCAGCCTGCATTCCCAGCCACGCAATCTGACCAGTCGAAATTTCTTTGTCGCGGTTGTAGTGGCGTATCGATGAAATAATCAAACCTGAAAAGAAGATGGTGCCCAAAAGATCCATCGTCCAATATCCCTCATGAAGTCCAGCAAAAAAACTTTGCCAGGCTGAGAGGTCTAGCGCACGGGAAGTTGATGGATACAAAATTCCTAACACGATGATTGAAAGTAAAAGCGTCAATTTGATAGGCCCTAAAAAGCGCCCCAAAAGCCCCACAACGCCATTTTTGCGAATCGTTGCAAGAAATACAAGAACGGCAGCAATCAAACTGAACATAAAGAGCGTCAGTCCTGGTACGTGCCAGCTAATGGCGGCATAAGAAAGGGTTATACAACGTGGAGTAGCTCCGAAGGGCCCGATAAGCACCATACAAATAAAGGCAACAATAGCACCAGGAACGGCGCCGATTGTGCCAAGAAGTTTTTTGTAATCACCATTAAAGAAAATTCCCGTGATCAGTCCAAGCAGGGGAACAACAACGCCCGTAAGACAGAAGCCAATCAGCGCAAATCCTACCATATCACCAACATCACGCCCAAGACCCAATGGAAATACGATATTACCCGCTCCAAATAACATTGCGAAAATTGCCAGACCGATCGAAAACAATTTTGACTTTTGCATACTGTATCCTTCACAAAAAGTTGCTCACTGAAAAACATTCGAATTTTTAATATTGCCCTATTCTACTAAAAAAAGAGATTATTGCGAGTATGAAAAGCTAAAAATGCTGACAAACCTCCCCGTTTTTCTCTATAGTAAACCATACACCTTGATTGCACCCCTAAGTGTAGGCCATACAAATCCCTTTACCCTTCAGGAAGACGTATGTACAAAAAGCTTATCTCCTTCTTCTCGCGGCATAAAATAATTATTCCGCTCACCGTTCCTGCTAACATGAAAACAACGTTTGAAGAACACTATTACCAAGCAACCAAGGGCGCGGGCAAGCTATTTCTTTTTGCAGGTGACCAGAAGATTGAACATCTCAACAGCGATTTTTATGGCCAAGGCATCTCGCCCGAGTCGGCTGATCCTGCCCATCTTTTTACTATCGCAAGCAAAGGGCGCATAGGCGCTTTTGCAACACACCTTGGCTTGATCGCTCGCCATGGTCATCGTTATCACAACATCAATTACATCGTCAAACTTAACGGCAAAACCAATTTGATTGATGAAACACACGATCCTATGAGCGGCCTACTCCACTCAGTAAATGATGTCGTCGATTTTGCACATGCAACACACCTGCCAATCGTTGGCGTTGGCTATACAATTTATCTAGGAAGCCAATTTGAACATCATATGCTGTCCCAAGCTGCACAAATCGTCCATCAGGCACACAAACATGGCTTACTTGCGGTCCTCTGGATCTACCCACGCGGACAAGCGGTAAAAAATGAACGCGACATTTCTTTGATTGCTGGAGCTACCGGAGTTGCAGCTAGCCTTGGGGCTGATTTTGTTAAGGTCCAACCACCCGAAGCCGAGGACAGCAGCGCAAGTGCAAAACTCCTTACGCAAGCATGCGCAGCAGCCGGAACAACTGGCGTTATCTGTTCTGGCGGATCGATTGCTACTGAAGACTCGCTCCTTGAGGCAATTCATAATCAAATTTTCATAGGAGGAGCACGAGGGGTTGCTATTGGACGTAATATTCATCAACGTGACACTATCAAGGCCATAGCATTAACAAAGGCTATCGCTGCTATTGTTTTTGACAATGCAAGCGTAAAAGAGGCGACGAAGCATCTGGTGGGATAGAGGCAAAAGTCATACCGGGCTTGAACTGGAATGA
>JBAYHB010000144.1:0-2941 GCA_041666365.1 Candidatus Babeliales bacterium
CGAGCAATGTTGGTTGCCCCAGGATTACCTGAACCATACTTTGTGATATCAATGCCGGCAAACAGGTGAGAAAACAAATACCCCGTCGGAAGTGCTCCGACGAGGTATGAAATCATGACGAGTAATGCAATGATGAATGCCATAATGATCTTTGGTAGCGGCGCAGGGACTTGAACCCCGGACCTACGGATTATGATTCCGCCGCTCTAACCAGCTGAGCTACGCCGCCACGTAAATTTTATTTGAATCGTAATTCTTTTACTCCAAGCACATCAAAGACGAATGCAAAGATCGATCTTTGGAAGAATATTCCTGCAAGCAGTGTTGCAATTATACCAAGCATTAATGTTACTGCAAAGCCCTTTATTGCAGGACCGCCAAATTGATATAAAACAATACCAGTTAAAAACGTTGTTATGTTTGAATCCAAAATAACTGATAATGCTCCGCTAAACCCTGTATCAACCGCTTTGCGCAATCCAACACCAAGCGCAAGCTCTTCTTTTACACGCTCAAACACAAGAATCGAAACGTCAATTGCCATACCGATAGTCAGCACCATACCGGCAATACCAGGCATCGTTAATGTTGCCTTGAAATATGACAAGAGCAACATCGTTAAGAACATATTAAAAAGGAGTGCAATAACTGCAAATAACCCTGGAAGCCTGTAATAAAACACACTGAAAATAAAAAGCATGATCAATGCGAGTAGGCATGACCAAACACCTTTTTTAATTGAATCTTGTCCGAGCGATGAACCGACCGTGTTCGCTTGTTCAATTTTAAGCGGCGCAAGCAATGAACCTGATTTCAAGACAATTGATAGATCAAGCGCTTCTTTTTGTGTTGGGATATGAGTGATAATAGCCGAACCGCCAGTAATCGCTGTCTGAATTGTTGGTGCTGAAACCACAATGTTATCGATAAGGATACCAAGCTGCTTACCAACATTACCCGATGTAATGTCAGCAAACTCGCGCGCCCCTGTACCATCAAACTTCATTTGCACAACAGGTTTATTAAACTCGTCGTGATCAACTTTTGCCGTAACGATGCGATCACCGGTCATGTCAGGAAATGCTGAAACCAGGTACCAACGACCAGCTTCTTCTGTTTCATCACCATCCATACGACCTGAAACAATCATTTTGTCTGAAGGAAGATCACCATCGAATTCATCAAGAAGTGCCTGGCGTGAACCAGCTGTTTTTTCTATCATCTTGAATTCTAGGTGAGCCGTCTTTGTAATAACCGACTCGATATGCGCTGAATCTTCTAATCCAGGCATTTGAACAACAACTTGGCGGTCGCCATGCTGTGTTACTACTGTTCCTGCAACGCCGTAGCCGCCCAAACGAGTTGTCAAAACGTTAACCGCTTGCTCAACCGAACCTGTGCGAACGGCATGCTCAACATCAGGGGACAATGTTGCAATCAAAAGATTATCAATAACCTTAAGACGCAAACTTTGTACATGAGCCTCCTGAACCATGTTGCTCGCAACTTTTGCAGCAGCTTCATCAGGGAAGGTCAATTCTATCGTGAAATTTTTAACTTCTTTTTTGCTTGGCATTACCTTGAGCATCTTGCTCTTGAATAATCCATCAAGACCGCGGCTTTCAAGACCAAGGCGATTTTCAAGTGCCTTTTCAATCTCAACACCAAGAACGATGTAAGCGCCGCCGGCAAGATCGATACCTTTGCCAACATAGGTAAAATGCAAAGCATTGAAATATTTTTTTACTGTACCAAAAGCACCTTGCTCGGTTGGCTGCTTGAGCACCTTAGCGTCAAACGACAAAATAAAATAAGCGCCGACAGCGAAGAACGTAATCCACGCGACCAGCGGCGATAAGAAAATCTTAGCGGCTCTTGCTTGCGTTATCATTGAAATCTCCTCACAACAACCTACTCTCAACTACTTTTACAGAAAAAATGCCTATCAAAAAAAATGGTGCCGAGGAGGGGACTTGAACCCCTATGGGATTTCTCCCGCTGCCCCCTTAAAGCAGTGTGTCTGCCAATTTCACCACCTCGGCACATTTGTATCATTTCAAAATACTGCTCAACTGTATCAAAAACTAAAACTGATGGCAACCATTTTATTGATCATATCTAACCAAGCACGAACAGGAGACTTTCTTATTTTCACAAGACGATCAAACTTTGCTATGAATCGAGGGAGCCTTTACGACATCAAAAAAAATTAAAGCCCTCTCACAAGCTTGTTCTCTGTCCTTAGCACTCCTCCAAAAACTTCCTAATGACCCGGTACCTTTTGGTACCCACAGCATACCTAATGACTCATCATGAAGAATCGGTACAATAAGGCTTTTCATACGCTCCTGTAAATCATTATTAGGCATCATCTCTAAAGTTGATTTCAGGATTTCATCTTCGGATTTTTTATTCCCTCCAATAGGCCTAAACAAAAAATTTTGCAGCATGCCTGGCAATGAAGATTCTTGCGGCTGCATAGGGGATGATGATGAGGATGACGGAATATTAACAAAATTATCAAGCTGAAAAGGTGAAGATGATATATTCGAAGATAGTTCGGTTGACAAGGATGATGACGCTACAGATACTTCATCTCTACGCTCAAACCCGTGCGCTGTCAAATCAAATGATAACTCCGAGGAGTATGACGAGGACGATGTTGTTGAACAAGCTCTTTCCCTTCCAAACGATGAAGGGCTAGGCAAATCATTTTTCATCGCTCTATTATAACTCTTATAGAACTGGATAACTACAAAAAGCCCATCTCTCTCATCAGGCCGCCCGTCAAGGTTCTCAAGAAGCTCCATGGGGGTTACACACAGCTGCATTGATTCGACATGGGTTTGCGCATGTTTCAAGCCGCTATCTCCTAATAGATCACAATAACGTTGCTGCAGCAGACTCATAAATTCACAATATTGTTCAAACGATTCAAATA
>JBAYHB010000145.1:0-2904 GCA_041666365.1 Candidatus Babeliales bacterium
ATTTGTAGGTGCTCGCGGCAATCTGGTTAAAGGTTGCTTTACTCTCCTGAGGGCGACGAGCCGTTATGACCATTATTTGGCATCCTCGCTTTTTTAGGCGTTCAATAAACGTTTTTGTCTCCTCGCCTTCAACTAATTCTAGTCGTCCCTGATCGCCCGGTGTATAAATCGTCTCATCAAGATCAAGTACAACAAGGTCACCGTCTGACAAGGCGTTAAGACAGCTAGAGAGTGTTGCAATATGATCAATAGTCAGAATTTGATATCTCTCATTAAACGCCCCGTACGCCGGAGGAACAAACAAGCCTACATACCCCATGAAAAATACGAAACAAGATGTACTCTTTTTCACAAAATCTCCCCTGAATAATCAGCGCCTTTAGTCATTTGCTGGACTTATGCACCACGAAAAATATAGTGTAGTCTATGATAGTGACTAAAACCAACCTCATATAAATAAAAAATAACCATGACAAAAAATATTCTCATTAAAGATACCATTGCCATCCCCTACAATGAAATTGAAATTACAACGAGTAGAGCAGGGGGAGCGGGGGGCCAGCACGTCAACAAGACCGACAGCCGCATCACATTGCGCTGGAACATTCCTAATACAGCCGCATTGACCCCTGAACAAAAAAACCGCGTGCTCAATAATCTTGCCTCACGTCTAACGACCGAGGGTGATTTAATAGTCCACCATAGCGTCTCACGTAGTCAGCAACAGAATAAAGAAGGGGCTCTGGAACAACTCGCCAAGCTTGTACGCAAAGCTCTTTACGTCCCTAAAAAAAGAATGGCAACGCGCGTGCCCAGGGGTGCAAAAAAATCACGCTTGAGCACCAAGCCGCAACGAAGCACAATCAAAAAATTGCGCACCGCTAAAATGAATAATGATTATTAACAGGTCAGGCCTTACAGAATAAAATCAAGAGCATCGCATAAAAAATCAGTCTGAATAAAATAACTCACCACGGCATCAGTTTCGCGCCGCTCATCACGCATACGCTTATCTGCGCGATCAAACGCTTTTCTTATACTTTCAAAATCAAGCGTATCGCGCAAGAAGGGTGTGGTAACAAAATGTTGTATCACCAGCAATGATCCATTCCCTGCCGCATGAATAAAAACATCTTTGACAACGTCCGCCGTTTTATCTCTTAGACTTAAATCAAAGATTTCCCAGTCGCTTGATGCATCAGATTGGCCTCTTTGATCCATCGATGCATGGGCGTGAGAGGATAATAAAGTAAAAAGAATCAAAACTAAGCCTCGTAAAAACGCGCAATACTTCATAATATTCTCCTTTTTTAACCAAAATTCAACTTTTCAGAGAGAGCATCAAAACAAGCAACGCGCCTGTGATAAGTCGTCGTAATAAACGTTGATGATCTATTTGAACGCTAAAGAAGTCTGATTCGCCAAGCTCTTGCCGCAAACTCTGTTCAGAAAAATGCTTATATACTTCTTTGTAAACCATCTCAGTAAGCTCGCCTAACAACCACGCCCCAATACCATATCCAAGGCTCCCTTGCAGCGATAGTTCACCACCCTTAAGGGCATAATCGTTAATCACCTTTGCGGCGATAGTAAATATAGCTGCATCTATTACGTTTGTTTTTAATCGATGCATTGGGTAAATGGGCTTCGAATCGTTTTCTGGTTGCTGTTGTAGTGCAGCAACACTTGTCCACGAAAGACAAATGCCAAACACCATAAGAAACATCAAAAATCTCTTTATCATAAAATTTGCCTTTCATTTATTGGTTAGCGATTGATGATCATTACATCAGATTGTTAATTTTTTGCAACCGCCTTGACGATGCCCTATTTTTGTATTGATTGACAACCTACTGAGTCAAAATGATACGATTCTGCCATCGTAGTAATATAATTTTAAAAAAAGAGAGTGTGAAATGGCTGATAAGATACAAAGAAATCAAAGCCCTTGGTTGTTATCAATTAATGACGTGTTTTTGTTATTCCAAACAAACAGGGAACAGGGTTTATCTGAAAAAGAAGCTGCTCTACGGAAAAGTATATATGGCCCCAATCAGCTACCAGAAAAAAAACGTCTTGTGTGGTGGTATCTTTTTATACAACAGTTTTTTCATTTTATGATGATACTCCTCTGCATTGCAGCAGCTGTATCGTTTTTCTTAGGAAAATACTTCGATGCTCTGGCCATAGGGCTTATGATTCTATTAAATTGTATCGTTGGCTTTTTACAAGAATATAGTGCCGAAAAGGCTCTTGCCGCATTAAAAAAACTTACCAGGCCCAAAGCCAGAGTCCTGCGCGATGGCAAAGAATTAGTCATAGATGCAACCCAAATCGTTCCCGGTGATATCGTCGTCCTGGAAGCAGGAGATGCGGTCCCTGCCGACGGTAGGGTGGTAGAAGCAGCTCTTTTGAAAACAGAAGAAGCGGCGTTAACAGGAGAATCAGGCGCACTCGAAAAAGATACGCTGCCGATTACCGAAGCGGCAAATATCGCCGACCGTACTAACATGGTATTTTTTGGAACACATGTAGTATACGGTCGTGGCTGCATGGTCGTCACCGCAATAGGACAGGCAACTGAACTGGGCGCCATAGCAACAATGCTTGAACAAGAACAAAATCACGTAACCCCCTTACAGAAACAATTGAATGTTCTTGGGCGGCAGTTTGTAATGCTGAGTTTTCTTTTAGTTGGCATTACGTTTATATGGGGTCTTTTATTGGGGCAGAGCTTTCTGAATCAACTTATCACATCGATAAGTCTTGCCGTTGCAGCTATCCCTGAAGGGTTACCCGTTATTGTTACTATCGCTCTTGCTCTCGGCGTTAAGGCCATGGCGCGACATAAAACAATTGTCAGGCGCCTTTCTGCTGTTGAAACCCTTGGCTGTGTTTCAGTTA
>JBAYHB010000146.1:0-2898 GCA_041666365.1 Candidatus Babeliales bacterium
ATGAGCAAGGCTCAACGCCAACTGATGTAAAACCGAAGGATAAAAAGGAAATTGGTAAAGAAACTACAAAATTTATCAAAGAAGAGCTCAAAGAGCCGTACCTTCAATTTCTTGCGTCCAGTGATCTTGCAACGTGGAGTGAGCTACAAACCAGATTCAAAAATGTTATTGCAATCAATGAAAAATTTAAGCAAAAATATTCAGTAGAGCTTAATGATCAAACGCCAGTACCAACAATCCCTACGCCAGCCGCTACGGTTATACCAGGCCCAACTACTGCCAACCCTATGCCAACGCCAAGTCCTGTAACACCGGCCCCAGCACCAATGACCCCCACCTCTAGCGTGCCACCTGTCCCAATGTTACAGTCAGCTGTCCCAGTCCCCCCTATGACAACACAGGCAGCGCCTGGTGTTCCAATGCCAACCCCCCTGCCAGTACCAACTTCTGTCCCTAGCGCACCGCTAGTTATTGCAACCCCTACTCCTATGGTATCGCCTGCGCCAACGTTACCGCCAGTTGTATCAACTCCAACTGTGGCAGTACAGTCAACACCTATTGTCCCAATGCCAATGGCATAACTGTTTTTTAAACTAATAAAAAGAAAGAAATTATTATGAAATCTCACGCTTGGAAATTGTATCTTTACGGTGGAATTGCTTGTGTCGTTCTTGCGCTGCTTGGATACATGTTTGTTATCAAACCATATTTTTCACATAAACCAGTGCAACAAACACTGGCTATTATAAAACCAGATGCAGTTGCTGCAAAAGTTACCGGCAAGATTATCGAAAAAATCGAGCAAGCCGGTTTTAAGATTGTTGACCTTCGCAAGATCCAGCTTGAAAAAGAAGGTGCAGAGAAATTTTATGCTGAACATAAAACAAAAACATTCTTTGCCGATTTGGTTTCATTTATGACAAGCGGTCCTGTCATTGTCATGATTCTTGAAAAAGAAGAAGCAGTCAACGGATGGCGCGAGCTTATGGGAACAACTGATCCTGCAAAAGCCAACGAGGGAACCATCCGCAAACTCTTTGGTACGAGCATTGAAAAGAATGCGGTACATGGTTCTGATTCTCTAGAATCAGCGCCACGAGAAATTAAGTTTTTCTTTTCGGATGCAGCACCGCAGGCGTAGCATTTTTACGTTATACGTATCACATGAAAGAAGGCGCTCCCTTTGGGAACGCCTTCAATATTTTTAAAAGAGCCGCTGTGGGTTATTTAGCAACAACGGCTATGGGAGTTTTGCTTGCCTGCCCTTTGTCGCTTAGCTCCTTTTTTGCTATTTCTTTTTGTGGGCGTACTTGATCTTCATAATCAATAAAAATTCTAATTTTTTGCGCAAGATATCTACTGGTCTGATTAATTTTCTCTTTTAATGTAAGCATTGAGGGTATTAGTTCCTTTTTCCTTTCACGTTCTGCCTGAGCGATTCCTTTAGTCAATGCTTGTTGCATCATCTGAGTTGCTATTTGGCGACTTTGTAGTTCCCTTTTTTCTGATTTAATTTTGTCATCTAATTCGGATGTGGTTATTGAATATTTATTCAATAAATATCTTTCAACATCTTCTGCGGACATAAGATAAAAAAGAAAGATATCCTTTCGAAGTTCATTTTCAAGTGCTGCCCGGAGTTCACCAACAGTCGTCAAAATTTCTTTAGGAGTATTTTCCTTTATCGTGTACGCGTACAATAATTTTGTGATCGCTAACCATAGTAAGCCGGCCACAACCCCAAGACCGAAGCCAGCGAGTATTATTTGAGCCTTACTCACGTTTGCAATTGTATCATCATTAAGTCCTCTGTATGTAAGGCCAACAAAACTTCCAAGGCCAACTAGACCGGAGCTTAAATCAATAAAAAACTCCCCCCAACCCTTTTGACGATTTTCCAGCAACCATTGATTGAGTGTTTGTTGGTGATTTTGCTCGTTTGGTTGCAGATCAAGTTGTGATTCTGATTTTTGACTGGTATCAGCAAAGGTTGAACAAGTATTGAACCCAGCAATAAGCAGTATCGATAAGAATATCTGTTTGATAGTCATAAGACCCCTTTTTTAGGAAACAATTCATACTCACTGGTTATTTAACCATAACGGCTACAGGCGTTTGGCTTGGCAGTCCTTTGATATTCAATTCTTTTTTATCGGTTTTTGCTTGCAGGCGTTCTTGTTTTTCGTACTCTATAATGTAGTCAAGTTTTTGAGTGATGTATGCAAAGATTCGAGTAATATTCTTTTTCAGTTCCATCAGTCCCTCCTCAGTTGCAGTCTGTTTATCGTATCTTGCTTGATCAATTCCTTTTAGTGTGGCCTGAAATATCATCTGTGCTGCTCTTTGCTTACTACGCAGCTCTGTCTTGGCCTGTTCTACCGATATATATTTATTGTAACAATATAAAACAACCCCTTGAGGCGATTTGAGATTGTCAAGGTTGATATCCTTCTTTAGTTCAAATAAGAGCGTGTTATAAACAAACTCGGTGTCTGCAAAGATTCTGACGGCAGTGAGTGGTGCTATCAAACGTTCAAACAAAAATTTTGAAAGAACCGCCCACGCTACTCCAACGCCTAAGCCTACAAGAGGTGAAGAAATGAAGTCTCCCGTTGATGTTCCAGTCGTGGTCGAAGGGGTTACTGTTATGGTTGCCATAGGTGTTGTTGCTGATTGCTGATCTGACGGTATGACACTTGGTGTTTTTTGTCCATTATAATTGAAATATGAAGAGAGCCCAAAACCCGTAAGACCAAAGAGGAGAGAGCTTAACCCAACGGAGAGCTTCTCATTTGATGCAACGCGCCAAAGGCCCCATTTAACATTATCCAATGCACGTTTATGAAAAGGTTGTGGCGCTTTTTGTTCGCGTTTTGGCAAACTGATTTGCATGAGGGC
>JBAYHB010000147.1:0-2876 GCA_041666365.1 Candidatus Babeliales bacterium
AGTACCCGACAATAAATCCAAAAAAGGGAACTGCCCATAAATTTATTTTTGCTGTACGAATAAGATCTCTCAACATCGTTATATCTCCAAAAAATTCCTTTGGGTACACTTGTAAGCTGGATTCTGTACGTTCATCGAGCCATTGCTGACCGATAAAGTAGCAGTCATTTATCTAAGCGACATACCCGCAGACCATTAAGAACAGGAAACTTCAGTCTGCCTATTTTGTCTTGCTCCGGATGGGGTTTACCCACTAAACACATCGCTGCGTTTATGCGTGTGCTCTTACCACACGGTTTCACCCTTACCTTTTTCAAGGCGGTTTTATTTCTGTGGCACTTTCCGTGGACTTACGCCCCCCTTATTTGCATCCACTCGGCCATTACGCTCGGTGGACCTCATAAGGCATCCTCCCTATTAGGAGTCCAGACTTTCCTCCCCCTGCCTTACAGCAGAAAGCGACTGCCCCGCATACCCAAAAGAATCAAAGCCTCTATCGCCAGACTAATAAAAATCTTAGCTATTGTCATCCCAAACGAACAATGTTGTCCTAAAATTAACATTTTGATGATAAACACATCGCATAACAGGGCAAAAATCAATAATAAAAAGGGTAAAATAGAGGCCCGCAGGAGAAATCTTCTAAAACCGAGGGCACAACAAACTACCGGAACCAGGTAGATAAACGCCAGCCCAAATCGTCCGTTGATAGAGGTATCTTGAAATAAGAGCAGCGTTATCGGAAGTATCGAGTGTAAAGGGGAATAAAGACTCCACCGCTCCTCAACAATAACCGCCATGGTATACGCAAGCAGACTATACACGATCCATTCATGGAAACAGGCAAATCCTATCATATCGGCAAAATAGAAAAACAAAGCCTCCACTAATCGCTCCCTTTCTTTAGATGTTCAAACGTTGCTGATTGGCCAAATTTCATTATGTGAAGCGCACATTGACTCTTTTTTTCAACATATGTGCGCCACGCTACCGTCAGAAGATTGACCAAATCGTGAAAATTATCAACTCCCGATCTGAACGTCCCCCAATGCATGGGAATAAAATGATGTCCGTCAAGATCATCAAAGGCCTGAATTGCTTCATCTATCCCAACATGAGATTCATTCATTAAATGGCGTGGCTCATTCGGGCCAATCGGCATAAGTATAATATCGATGGGGCCAAAGGATTTGCCAATCACCGCAAAATGGTCGCCATAAGCGCTATCACCAGCAAAATAAATTTTTGTACCTTTGTCTCTGATAAGCCAACTTCCCCAAAGGGTCGTATTGATATCAAAAAGCCCGCGGCTCGTCCAATGGTGTGCAGGTAAAAACGTACATACTAAAACATTGTTGATAATGATTTCCTGTCCCCATTCCATCTCTTGGACAGTATCAAACCCACGCTGTTGGAGCCAACGCTTATTGCCAAGCGGCACAAGTATGGTCGGATTATCTTTTTTGAGAAACGACAGCGATGGAAGATCCAAATGGTCACAATGATTATGCGAAATAAGAATAATATCAATTTTGGGTAGCTGATGAATAGAAAGCGCCGATCTTACCTTACGCTTGAAAAAACGTGAAACATCAAAAAAAACTGGATCGGTTAAGATATTAAGACCGCCAATCTGAATCAAAAAGGTTGCATGACCTATCCAGGTGATCACCGGCTCTACGCTCGAGTGGGTGATGGCTGGCGCCACCATCCACTCAGCAATAAAATCACTCTGTATTAACTTCGGTTGCGACCGAAGAGCGAAGCGATGTTTGGCAACTATATACAATGTTTTTACAAAGTTGCTCAGCCTTCGCGCAATCCGATCGTCACTATTATTATAAAATCGTCCCCACCGCATAAACGGTTTGCGATTCATAATCCCATCCTTTTTAAAGAACAACAGAAGTTACTCGGCCGATGAACTTCCTCTTTTACGATCGCATGGACGCAAGTATTTTTTACGTAAACGAATCGATTGCGGAGTTACTTCAATAAGTTCATCATCGTTGATCCAATCAAGTGCAGCTTCAAGAGGCATAATGCGCGGTGGAGCAAGTTTAACTGAATCATCAGTTCCTGACGCTCGCATGTTAGTTAATTTCTTTTTCTTTGTCGGATTAACATCAAGATCATTATCTCTACTGTGTTCGCCAACAATCATTCCCTCATATACTTCTTGTGTTGGAGCAACAAACAAAATACCGCGAGGCTGTAAGCCATCGAGCGCATAGGCTGTAATCGCACCACGCTCCATGGAAATCATCGCACCCTTAGTTCTGCCTGGAATATCACCGGCATAAGGCTCATACCCAGAAAAACGGTGACTCATAAGTCCGGTACCGCGAGTATCAGTCAAAAATTGACCTCTAAAACCGAGGAGGCCTCGTGCAGGGATCTTGAATTCCAACTGTACTTTACCAATTCCATGATGCAACATATTTTGCAGCAGCGCACGTCGTTTACCAAGGTTTTCCATAATAACACCTTGATGCTCTTCGCACACATCAACAGTTAAAAGTTCAATTGGTTCATACTTTTGATTGTTGATAGTTTTATAGATTACTTCTGGCGCTGAAAGTTGAA
The DNA here is from genome assembly GCA_041666365.1 of Candidatus Babeliales bacterium. Classification (GTDB taxonomy): domain Bacteria; phylum Babelota; class Babeliae; order Babelales; family RVW-14; genus JBAYHB01. Next base: position 2,587 of record JBAYHB010000147.1, read on the forward strand.
GTTCAAAATTTTCACGACGCATCGTTTCAACCAAGATCGACAAGTGAAGCTGTCCTCTACCAGAAACCTTAAAGGTATCTGCTGAGTCAGTTTCTTCAACGCGCAATGCCAAGTTTATTTTTATTTCTTTGAATAAGCGATCACGGATGTGGCGAGAGGTAAGCAATTTACCTTCTTTACCAGCGAATGGCGAATCGTTAACAGAGAAATAAATGGACAGCGTTGGCTCATCAATTTCAACATAATTTACTGGTAAAGGCTTTTCAACGTCACAAAGCGTTGTACCAATG
>JBAYHB010000148.1:0-2875 GCA_041666365.1 Candidatus Babeliales bacterium
ATACAAGGCTACAGCATGCGTGGTCAGTTCAAACAAGAGCATTACAAAGATTTCATTACTGATCTTCAGGCAAAAGCGAAAAAGTGTGAGCGTTTTTTTACATTGCTTGATGGAAATGACCAAGCGACTTTTCAGCAGCGTTATCTTTGGAATGAACTGCAAAAATGTGCTGCACTTACAAGTACCAACGTAACGGATATATCGCCGCTCGTTTATTCTATGCGTCGCACCAAAGATCAATTTGAAATAGCATTGATTCATAATGCGGTTCAAATTACCCATATGGCTCATGAGACAGTTGCTGGCATGATCGAAGCAGGTAAGAAAGAGCATGAAGTTGTTGCAAGTGCAGAATATGTTTTTATGCATGTTGCCGGTGTGCAGGCCGCCTTTCCGAGCGTTGTTGCGACAGGCAAAAATGCGACCATGTTGCACTACACTGGTCGTATGCATGAGCTAAAAAATAATGAACTGGTGGTCGTTGATATAGGTGCCGAGTATTGCGGTTATGCTGCTGACCTAAGTAGAACCTATCCGGTAAGTGGTATGTTCACCAAGCGCCAGCGAGAGCTTTATGATATCGTGCTTGAAACACAACTCTATATTGAATCGATAGCAGCGATTGGCATGTATCTCCGGAACGAACAGTATCCAGAACAATCCCTTCATCATCTTGCGGTAGCATTTTTACGTAAGAAAAAATATGACAAATATTTTTGTCATGGCATTGGCCATTTTCTTGGGCTTGATGTTCATGATGTAGGGGATCACAACGTGCCGCTTAAAGAGGGCGATGCAATTACAATTGAGCCTGGGATATATATTCCTGAAGAAAATATAGGTATCAGAATTGAAGATGATTATATTATAGTTCAAGATGGTGCTGCATGCTTGAGTCATGAAGTACCTAAACAGGCAGATGAAATTGAAATGTTGATGAACAAGTTGCATTGATTTTATTAGCGCAACTTTTATAATGCGATAAGCCAGATTTGGCGTCCTCATCACCGTTGGTGAGGATTTTTTATGTTAGAAATTAGCGACAAAAATTTTTAAGGCGCCCGAATCCTTCGACAGGCTCAGGACGAGCGCCAGTGACTACCGTTTAACGTGCAAAGCCGCTCGTGGTGAGCTTGTCGAACCATACGAGCTGGCAGATAATGAAAAACTTGAGAAAGGAGCAATGGAAATTACAAAGGGCTTGCAGCAGGTGTTGCAGGGAAATACAAAATTTATTGTGGTAACGGGTGGCGTGTGCTCATCAATAGGTAAAGGCGTCTTGGTCTCGTCACTGGGCGTTTTACTTAAGCATGCGGGTTATTCAGTATCAGTTATGAAAATGGACCCCTACCTTAACGTTGATCCGGGAACAATGTCCCCGCTTGTCCATGGCGAGGTTTTTGTCACGGCCGATGGTGCTGAAACAGATCTTGATCTTGGGCACTACGAACGAATGCTTGGTGAACCACTGACGCGTGATGCATCGGTTTCTGCCGGACAAGTTTTTGAAGAAATTTTACAAGGGGAGCGCGAAGGAGCTTTTCTTGGTAAGTGTATTCAATTGGTTCCTCATGTTGTTGATACGATAAAAAAACGCTTATTTAATGTTGCACTCAGCCATGACGTTGATTTTGTCATGCTTGAGATTGGTGGAACGGTTGGCGATCTTGAGGGCGTTACCTTTCTTGAAGCCGTTCGTCAACTTAAAATGGATCTAGGTCACACCAGGGTGATGCATTGTCACTTAAGTTATGTGCCATTCTTGAGTTGGACCGGCGAAGTTAAAACAAAACCAACCCAACACAGCGTAAGTACGCTTAAACAGGCTGGGCTTGCCCCAGACGCATTATTCTTGCGTGCTGACAAAGCGATTGAACAAGAGTCTGCTGAAAAATTAGCTATTATGTGTGGTGTTTCGCGTCAATTTATTTTTCAGGTTATGACCTTTAATCCTGTCTACCAGTTATTCTGCGAACTGCAAAAGCAGGGTGTTGATAAGCGCGTGCAAGAACATTTCAAGCTTGCTCCTCGTACATCAGATTTAACCGAGTGGACTAAATTTATTGAACTTATAAAAAATCCAGTGGGCCAAGTAACAATTGGGTTAGTTGCAAAATATGTTGGCAGCAATGATCCGTATATCAGCGTTGTCGAAGCAATAAAGGCCGCCGGTTACCATTGTCAGCAAAAAGTGAATATAGTTGTTGTTGAGGCAGAAGCGCTTGAAAAAGAGACCTATGCCGGTGACGGAAAAGCATGGACGCAACTGAAAGCGCTTGATGGTATTGTGGTGCCGGGTGGTTTTGATAAGCGTGGTATTGAAGGTAAAATTTCAGCGGTACGCTTCGCACGCGAAAACAACATCCCTTATTTTGGGTTGTGCCTGGGAATGCAGATGATGATTATCGAGTTTGCCCGCTCACTCTTACAACTTGATGATGCCAACAGTACCGAATTTAACCAAGAGACTAAAGCGCCAGTTATCGCAATGCTTGCCGAACAAGTAGGGCTTTCGCGCAAAGGCGGAACGATGCGCCTCGGTTCATATCAATGTAACCTTGTTCCTGGAACAAAAGCGAGTGCTGCATATGCCCAGCCAACCGTTGCAGAGCGCCACCGCCACCGTTATGAAGTGAATAATTCCTATCGAGAAGCATTGGAAAACGTTGGCGCAGTTTTTTCAGGAATCTATGTTGAGAAGAATTTAGTTGAGATCACTGAGCTTGAAGGCCATCCTTTTATGCTTGGTACGCAATTTCATCCAGAATTTCAATCGACGCCGCTTAAGGTTCACCCGCTTTTTAAGGCATTTATGGAAGCCGTGGTAGGGCGACAGAAAGCCAAAGGGAACTGATCGATTTTTATAACAAAAAAT
>JBAYHB010000149.1:0-2840 GCA_041666365.1 Candidatus Babeliales bacterium
CAGTCTCCTTTTTTTGTTGTTATATTTTTTAGCTTAATCGGCTAAAAAGGATTGACCACATTTTTCTGATCATTTTTTATTGTGCATAAACTCTAATGAATATCAAGCGAAAGGGTGACGATGATGAGACGCTATAGAATGACGGGGCTGCTTGTTGTGATGGTGCTGATCGAGGCGGTGACATCGGGACAAGCGTGGGGCGCCATGAAAAGAAGTGATGCGCAGATAGCAAAAACAGTATATGGCAGAGCAAAAGCTCCAACACTATGGACTCGAATTGGAGCGGCTTTAGGATTTAAGGCCCCTGCCAGATACATAGCTGGCTATGAGCTTAATAAGTCAAAGGCACTGTTGGCTGAGACACAAAGAAAGATTAACGAGATAAACAAAAAGATAAAAACAGGCGATGATGCCCCGAACTTGGCGCGCCTAAGAGAAGAGTTAGAGAAAGAAGCAACTAACCTAAGGATTCAAATTGAAGAGCAGGAAGGACCTGGTGCGAGATATAATGTCGGTGATCCGGCAAGCTTAACTAAGGTGGATGTTGCGGAAGAAAAAAATGCTTTTCCAATAGCAACACAAATTTCCGAAGACATAGGGGCCTTATCTTCAAAAAACCCTTGACCCTGACACAATGTCATACCGTATGATGCGAAACGAAGGGATAAAACGATGGCACAGTGGCGAATAAAAGAAATAAGCGATTTGACCAAGGTATCGGTGCGCATGTTGCACCACTACGATAAAATTGCTCTGCTCAAGCCTTCTGTGCGGGCGTCGAATGGCTATCGTTGGTACTCAGAGCAGGACCTGGCGACGTTGCAGCACATCATAGCGCTCAAGTTTTTTGGTTTTAGCTTGGCGCAGATAAAAACCATGATGCAGCGCAAAATCAGTATCCGTGATCACCTGCTTGCCCAGCAACAGATGTTGAATGAGCAAGCTGAGCACCTCCGGCAGGCACAAGATGCCCTTGGCGCCGTTTTGCAGCGAGCGACAACATCGGAAAATCTCAATTGGAATGACCTTGTAACACTCATTGAAAGGTATCACATGTCAGAAGAGATAAAGAATACGTACGTCAGCAAGCTCACCGAAAAGCAGCAGGAACGGTATCTTGATTCACGCCAAAAATATCCCAAGGAATTTAAGGCGTGGGAAGAGGCCATCGAAGCGATCAACAGTGGTACACTTGGCGATTCAGAGGGACCAGCTGGCGAATGGGTAATCAATGCCTTCTTGGATCTTATGAAGGCGAATAAAAAGCTTGAGGCTGCAAAAAGCTCAATAAAAATGACCAAAGAAGATGCGGCCGAAATTACAGAATACATAAAAACATGCCTGACTAAAGCTATTCCACTAACTCCAGAAGGGGCTAAGTGGTTTGGTCTGGCCAATGCTGCACATCGGCTGCGTAGCTGGCAAGCAATGTATCAGGAAATTACACACAACCTTGATGCTGCTCCTGAGGGTGACGCTGGCAAGAAATTAGCAACGCAGTGGCGTGAACTGCTTGCTGAGCAGTCTATGAGCAATGACACTGAGTTTAACTATGGGTTTATGTTATTGATGGATGCGGTAAAAACGAAGATGGCGCTCAAGGAACAACCTACAGCTATTGTTGCGGTGCCCCAGCAGGCGTCAAATCAGGCATGCGCCGACGACCTTAAGCTTATAGGAAATCCCATGGCTACAGATTGGATCATGAGGGCGCTCAGGGCTCATAAGTAAGTAATCGCGTTAGAATTAAAGAGCTGAAATGTGATGGTGAAAAGATCACATTTCAGCTCTTTAATGGCTATTCAGCCCGTTTCAAAGCTTCCACATCGTTCCCCGTTATCGCTGGAATACTACGTGAGATTTTTTCACGTGGCCAGTTCCACCAGGCGATGGCGAGCAGCTGGTCGATGGTTGCTTGGTCGAAACGGGTACGAATGATTTTTGCTGGATTGCCGCCGACGATGGCATAAGGAGGGACGTCTTTGGTGACAACGGCCATGGAGCCGATGATTGCCCCGTCGCCGATGTGAACGCCGGGCATGATGGTTGCGCCGTAGCCAATCCAAACGTCGTTGCCTACAACCGTGTCGCCTTTGTAGGGTAGGCTGGCAAAATCAAAATCTTTTTCCCACCCGCGCTGGAAGATAAAAAATGGGTAGGTTGAAAAGCCATCGAGTTTGTGGTTAGCACTGCTCATAATAAATTTAGCGCCGGTGGCGATGGCACAAAAATTGCCGATGATGAGCTTTTCTTTTGAAAATGGGAAGTGGTACAAAACGTTGGTATCTTCAAACTTATCCGCGTACGTAGGGTCACTGAAATGGTCACTATAATAGGTAAAATCCCCCACAATAATATTCGATCGTGTAATAACGTTTTTAATAAAAACAGTGCCTTTATGATCAATATTTGTAAGATTTAAGCCTGCAAATGGATAGCGGCTTGTTGGTTCTGGTCCTGATATCATACACATCCTTTAAACAATAGTTGGTTTTTCTACATAAAGCGCCCGAAGAACTCTGTTCATTGTAGCATAAATCGCCGCAATCTCATCGTCAGTGCAGGCGTAGATAATCTTTGTTTCTACGTCTTTTTTCACCGGGTCGACGGTACAAAGAATGCCGTTAATCTGCTTGCAGTCTGACGTGCCAAACCAGATGTCGACTTCATTGCCATCCGATGAGCTGGTTCCTTTTAAGAAACCGTAATCGACAGGATAGATAAAGTCTGGGTAGCGGGGATGGGCGGTACTACGTGGCCGCTCGATGACGATTTCGTTTTCGGCGACAAGTTTTGTAAGAGATGGCCAGAATTCATTATTCATGTCGGCCCCTTCTTAG
>JBAYHB010000150.1:0-2837 GCA_041666365.1 Candidatus Babeliales bacterium
CGCACCCTTAATAATTACGTCCCCGCGCAGGGCATTTTTGCAGACGGTGGCGATTGTTTTTTTATTATCTTTGGGGGGAGTGGGGTGCTCAAAAAAAATGTTTAGCTGGGGAACTGTCAAAAATAAAACGCCAAAAAGACTTATGGCAAGCAGGGCAAGGGACAAAGACTTAACTGTTTTATTCATGTATCAAGGACTGAATTGTTGTTTGCATTGGATGTTTATTCCTAATAAAAAGCATGAGGTCAAGCAATAGCCTGAATGTGTGTCGGCCGCCGCAACGGGGGAGGACAAGATCGGCTGTTGCCTGGATATAAAAAGGTGCGTCATTGGGACAAACAAAAAGGTAATCGGGCTGGTCAATTTTGACGCTTGCGTCAAGCACATCGTCGCCAAAGATGAGCAGATTGTTGGCTGATTTACCAAGAGAGGCAAGAAGATCTTTTGTCGCCTGGCATTTGTCTTTGACCCCCTGGACAACAAGATGCTCAGGAATACCAAGTGTTTTTGCGCGTACGAGGATAGAGTTGTTGTGTTTCCCGCTCATAAAAGCGATGGCGATTCCTGCCTGTTGTGCCGGTTTAAACGCAAAGCCGTCGACAACGGAAAATCCTCGGGCAACCTCTTCAGCTCCCGTGACGTAGATCGTGCCGTCGGTCAGGCTGCCATCAATGTCGCAGATGATGAGCGTGATATCCTTGAGCCGATCAACTAGCTCTTGGTTGTGCAGACACTGTGTAAACCATGTGCGGTCGATTGTGTATGAAGTATTCATAAAAAAGTCCTTTCGGTCAAAAGTATAAAGTGTTTTTCTTGAAGCGTTAACATAAGATTTATCGTCATGGCCTTGATGTTTTCAGATCAGCCGGTATGATGGTTGATACGTAAACAGTTGGGGGTCAATTAGGTTATCAAGGAATTATTCAAAGTGAAAAGATTATCGCCAGGGATTCTTGTCTTTTTTTGTCTCATTTTGCCGGTGCTTGTTGGTGCATTTTTTTTCATGGTCAACAGCGAAATTGTTGATTTTTCATCACTGGAGCATTACCAGCTTTCCAAGCCATCGGTAGTTCTTGATGCCCAGGGCCGTGAGATGTATCGGTTTGAACTTGATAAGCGTACGCCGATCACCTACGACAAAATGCCAGATATTTTAATTAAGGCGTTTGTTGCAACAGAAGATCATGATTTTTTTACCCATTCAGGCTTTTCATTGAGGGGCATGGCCCGGTCCTTTTTTGTCAATCTACTACATCGCCGCGTGGTACAGGGAGCAAGTACCATTTCTCAGCAGCTTATCCGAAGTATGTTTTTAACCTATGAACGAACCTTTACACGTAAATTTAAAGAGCTTTTTTTGGCGATTCAGCTTGAACGACAGTTTAGTAAACAACAGATTTTAGAATTATATCTTAATAACATTTATTTCGGCCGTGGTATTTATGGTGTTGAAGCTGCGTGTCGGCGCTTGTGGGATAAGCCTGTCAGCCAGCTGACCCCCGCTCAGGCAGCAACACTTGCCGCCGTGGCCGCGTCTGCTCGTCTGTTTTCACCGCTTAATGCTCCTTTAAACACCATCAAACGCCGTAACGTTATTTTAGGCAGCATGCTCAATTTAGGTTTTATTAATGAAAAGCAGTATAAACAATCGATTGTTGCCGAACTTGATATTCATGAGCACATGCAGGGCAACCCGATCCGCATGTACATCTATGAATGGGTTCGTATCTGGGCTGAAGGTATCTGGGGCAAGGATGCACTGTATCGACGTGGGTTGAGAATTAAAACGAGCATTGACGTTGATATGCAAGAAAAAGCCGAGCGCTCATTTAAAGCGGTCATCGAGCGGCACCGCGCAACTATGGGACAAAGTCTGAACGGCGGCATGCTTTCAGTTGAACCATGGTCAGGGAAAATTCGTGTCATGATTGGTGGTTTTGACTTTAAAAAATCACAGTTCAATCGAGCAACACAAGCGTTCAGACAAATTGGATCTTCTTTTAAACCGATTTATTATGCGTTGGCATTACAGCAGGGCATTGGTGCAGATACGGTGTTTGTTGATGAACCGTTTGAAATGGTACAGCCAAATGGTATGGTGTGGACTCCAAAGAATGTTTATGGGGACTTTGATGGTCAGATGACGCTTCTTAAAGCCTTAACGTATTCAAACAACATTGTTTCGATAAAATTATTCCTCAAACTTGGTGCTCAAAATGTTGTAGATTGGGCACGCAAATTTGAGCTCTCTCGTGAATTGCATCCCGTTCCATCATTGGCTCTGGGCATTGTTGAAGCAACGGTTGAAGAAAACGTTGCAGCATTTAACGTTTTTGCAAACAATGGTGAGTACGTCAAACCTTACATGATTGAATCTGTACGCGATGAATTTGGTGCTAAATTGTGGGACGCGCCAGCTCCTAACCGCCACGCGGTTCTTGACGCAAAGACGAACACCCAGATGGTCAACATGCTTGAGCACCGTCAACATGTGGTGCGTCGTGGAACTCCAGGCCCATGGATTGATGCTGAATCGATTGGAAAAACAGGAACAAATAACTCAGCAACAACGACGTGGTTCGTTGGTGCTACACCTGAATTGACAACGGCGATTTATGTTGGCAGAGATGATAATAAATCGATGGGTGATCAAATGTATGCAAGTAGTACAACATTCCCCATCTGGCTCAATTTTTATCGTACGTTGCAGCATACGCGTAAGCAGTTTTACCTTGATCCAAGTTTGCATGAAGTGACGATTAACTGGGTGACTGGCGAGCGCTCGTCCGACCTTGCAAATCCTGATGTCATCTCGATTCTGAAGTAAGATTTTCATA
>JBAYHB010000151.1:0-2812 GCA_041666365.1 Candidatus Babeliales bacterium
AAAAACTCGGCTGGTTTGACCTGACAACGGCTGCTACCATGGTCGGTTCACAGTTCGTTATGTACCGCGGCATGGGCGCAAAGATCATTTATGCCCTGACCCGCCTTATGCTTCAGAACAATGCAAAGTACGGCTTTGAAGTTATCCTTCCCCCTTACATGATCGCTGAAAAAGGTCTGTTTAACGCAGGCGAACTTCCAAAGTTTAAAGGCGCCTACTATAAAATAGAACAAGAAGACCTCTGCCTCATCCCAACCGCCGAGGTAAGTTTAACCAATATTCATGCCAACCAGATTCTGAATAAAGAACAATTACCTCTTCGTTATACTTCATGGACAAGCTGCTTCAGGCGCGAAGCCGGCGGTTATGGCTCAACAGAACGTGGCCTTATTCGAATTCACCAATTCGAAAAAGTTGAAATCTATTCCATCAGTACGCCAGAAGAATCACAGCAAGAACAACAACGTATGCTTGAATGTGCACAAGTACTGCTGAAACAACTTGGCCTGCACTACCGCGTCACGTTGCTAGCAGCTCAAGATTGCTCATTTCAATCAACCAAGACGTTTGACATAGAAGTATGGCTCCCTGGCCAAGATCGCTACTACGAAGTTTCATCATGCAGCAACTGCAGTGACTTCCAAGCGCGTCGAGCAGGCATCCGCTACCGCACAGCTCCAGATGCAAAACCATCACTTGTCCACACCCTCAACGCATCAGCACTCGCACTCCCTCGCTTGATGGTGGCAATCATGGAAAACTTCCAACAAGCCGACGGTTCTGTTGTCTTGCCTGAAGTTTTACAAAAGGCTGTTAACGATCTTTGGTAAGCGGAATATGAAAGGTTGAGTATGTTGACCGATCAAACACGCGCAAAAATAAAAAAGCTTAAGATTTATACCAAGCGAATCATGCAAAGCAATCTTTGTGGCGACTACCTATCTGCGTTCAAAGGAAGCGGTCTTGAATTTGATCAACTCAGGGACTACCAACACGGTGATGATGTCCGCTTTATCGATTGGAATAGTTCGGCAAAGATGGACAAGATTATGATCAAGCGGTACATCCAAGAACGTGATCGAACGATCATTGTTGCCGTTGACGTTTCAGCATCAGGAAATTATTCATCGCACCAAGAACTGCGCAAAGAGGTAGCAGCAAATCTTGCTGCTACGCTCTCATTCATCGCGCACTTAAATAAAGATAAAATCGGGGCGCTTCTTTTTACCGACCGCGTCGAGCAGTGGATAGCGCCAAGCCGCGGCATCGCTCACATCAGCAACATTCTTGAAACGATGTATGCCCATACCCCACGCCATGCAACAACCTCCATCGAAACCGCACTCAGATTTTTAGTTAGCTTAAAGCAACGTAATGCCGTTGTCTTTTTCATTTCCGACTGGATTGACAACCACGAGCGCTATGCACATCTTCTTAAAGTTGCCGGGTGTAAATACGATTTTATAGGGGTCCGCTTGGGCGACGCCTGCGAACAACAGTTCCCCGATATTGGGCTACTTGACGTCGTTGATCCTGAAACAGGAGGCGTTGCGACAATTGATACCAGGGGCAACCATAATCAAGTCAATCGCTTTTTGTCTGCTCACCATCAGGAGCATACACACCTGTTTAATAAACATCGCATTGACCTGCTGGACATACCACTTGACCAACCGTTTATTACTCCACTTATTAAGTTTTTTTCGAGTAGAGTTAAACGCCAGATTTAAAAGAGGTTATCAATGAATACCCAACCAGAATTTTACGATATTTTCGATTATTACTCGCTTCCCTTTTACCAAACAACATTGGGAAGAATCTGCATCACTTGTGGTCTCATCGCAGCTATTCTTCTTCTCGCATACGCCATCATTGTTCTTCGTAAAAAGAAAGCATTAACCCCTTGGCAGTGGGCACACAAAGAGCTTTTATTACTTTCGATTGAAAAATGCACCTGCAAAGATGATTACAAAAAAATATACTTCCAAATGAGTCGCATTCTTAAACAATATCTGGCCAAACGTTACTCATGGGCAACTGAAGATAAAACCGACGACGAACTGGTCATCTATCTTGAGCATAAAAAATTTGATGCCAAACTTCTTGAAATGCTCAAACATTTGGTCGATGGGGCGCAATGGATTAAATTTGCAAACGAAGATGTCCTGCGTAACCAGGCAACAAAAGATCACGCCACGGCTCTTTTGATTATCCAGCAAACAACGCCACTGGACATCAAACAAAGTACCTCACATGTTTAAATCAACTTATCCGGAACACATCTATATCCACTGGCCATTTTGCACAAGCAAATGCGTATACTGCGATTTTATATCATTTCAGGACCATGCCGGCTTTGAAACAGACTATCACAAGGCGCTGTGCAGCGAGATCAGCGTGTGGGCGAGTACCTTAGATGCTACCACCACAAAACCGGTGCTAACCATTTTTATCGGCGGAGGAACGCCAAGTTTGTACCCCCTTCCCCTCATGGCCGATCTCTTTTCAACCCTTCGTAGCAGTTTTGATTGTAGCCAGCTAAAAGAAGTAACCATTGAATGCAACCCATCGGATATCACCGAAGAGAGGCTTGATGCCTGGGTATCACTTGGCATTAACCGCATCAGTATGGGCGTGCAAATTCTTGACGACCGTATTCTTGAACTGCTTAATCGCAAACAACGTATCCGCGATGTCGAAAAAGCACTCTCAATGATTCCAAAATATTTTTCAAACATCTCGATCGATCTTATTTTGGGGCTACCGGGAGTAACAAAAGATACGTGGTTTTCAACAATTGAAACGGTCTTGG
>JBAYHB010000152.1:0-2762 GCA_041666365.1 Candidatus Babeliales bacterium
CCTCCTTGCTGAATGCTCAACGATAGATATTAGGACGTACGAAGGAGCTGTTGGAATATTGAAATTTCTTGGTATCACTGAAGCAACAAAGATTGCACTTGCAACCAACAATCCAAAAAAAATCGAGCCTTTTATTACAAATGGTTACACCATTGAAAAAACCATTCCTATGATTATTCAGCCCACTGATTTCACTAAGAATCATCTTGAAGCTAAAAAAATGTATTTAGGGCATATGCTATGAAAAAAATTATACATATTCTTATTGTTGCATACTTAGTCGTAACGCATAGTCTTTTCGCACACCAAGTAATTGATATGCTCGACCAAAGAATTAAGACCCATGATACGATTGCTTGTTGCGGACTCGATCCTGATCCAGCCAAACTACCACAGGAAATTCTGGCGCTAGATGGAAGCATTGAAGAAAAAATACTCATATTTTTGAAAACGGTTGTTGATCTTACAGCTGATCATGTTTGTGCCTATAAAATTCAAAAGGCTTTCTTCGACCCATTCAACAATGGGCCACAATTATTATGTAGCATCATTAATTATATTCGGAATTTCCATAGCGATATACCAATCTTTTTAGACTGTAAAATTGGTGACACAGGCAACACAATGCAAGCATACTTGCATACCATCTTTGAAAAATATAGCGTCGATGGGGTCGTTGTTAATCCCTATATGGGAGACGACATTTTTGATGCACTCGCAGCATATCCAGAAAAGCTTGGAATTGTTCTTGTGCAGACAAGCAATCCCGGCGCCCGCATAGTACAAAATGCCGTTCTTTCGGACGGCAGAACAGTATGGCGCATGGTACTAGATCTAGTCCTTTCCCGTTGGAATAAGCATAACAACCTGATTCCCGTCCTTTCAAGTACTGTGGATACTGAAAATATCGATGGCCTACGTCAGTCAATACCAGATAGTATGCCAATATTATTTGCAGGAGTAGGCGCTCAAGGAGGCAACCCACAAGGTCTCAAAAAACTATTAAATAAGAATCACCGTGGAGTTTTCGTCAATTCATCTCGCGATCTTTTATACCCTTATACATCGGGGGAAAAATATTGGCAGGCCGGCATCACACAAGCAACTATTCATTTAAAAAATCAGCTCAATAAGTATAGAACTGAGGCCTCAGAACAAAAATTTCTGCTTTTTTTAGGAGTTTCTGGTGCTGGCAAATCGACGATTATTGAGGAATTAAAAAAACTTGATAGCCGTATTATTTATATAACTCCCTATACAACACGAGTCCTACGGCCAGGAGAAAGCAATAAGATTTCAGTTTCATTAGAAAAAATGGAGCAACTTGAAAAAGAGGGGCAATTACTTGCCGTTAACAAGCTTTATGGAACCACCTATGGCACACCACTAAACCCCATGGAGTATGCATTACGAAATGGACAGATTCCTGTTATTGACTGGCCAATAAGCAACCTTGCATTAATGCGTCAAGTCTTTGGCAAAAAACTTTTCTGCGTATATATTACTCCACCTAACCTAGAAGTACTTCAAACCCGTCTAGCAAATGATGGCCGAGATAAAGATGGCAACCGTTTTTTACAAGCACAAAGAGAGCTTGATCTTCTAACTCAAGGAGCCTTTGCTAGCGATATAGATATACTCATTACCAATCAAGAAGGGAACGCCTCTGTATATGCTCGTGAGATTTTAAAACGCCTAAGCATTGACTAAGTTGTTTTAAGGAATTGCTTTAAATTCTCTCAGTTTATTTAAAACAAACTCTATACGCTCGTCAACAGTGAGCACTGGAACATTTATAATGGGGATGTTGTACCCAAGCTTAGTTTGGTAAATATGAGACAACAGTGCATGGAGCTTACGCGCTTCTTGCGGCGTTTCACGACGAATACCATTAGATTCGAAAACAGGCAATGGCTCTAATACAAAAACATAATCGTACTTAATAGCTTTTGAAAGAGCGACAATTTCCGCAGGAGGAGTCTTCCCATGAAAATAAAAATGGGCGAGCCCATCAGGAATTGCCCTATCAAGAAAAACTATGTTAGCGTTAGATGTCAGCACTGGATAAAAAAAATCAAGTTGCTTTTTTAAGATAGCAAGTTGAAACTGTTCGAGATTCCTCCAGGGTTCAAGATTTCCTTTTTTCTTTTCTTCTGTAATAACGGCAGTACCTGCTTCTGCAACAACGCTGTACCCTTTGTTTGCTAAGGCATTGATTAATGTTGTTTTTCCAATACATGGCCCACCAGTAAATACAATCTTTAACGGTTGGCAAAAACATGTACCCGTGAGAATAATAATAAACATTAATAATAAGTTTGTTTTTATCATTATAAAATACCTCGTCTATTTTTAGGGCTTCTACCTTAAAAACTACCCCTGCAATGCTTCCCATTCTTGATATGTAGCCTTGATTGACTCTTTCACCTGCTTGGTCCGCGCTACGTTTTCTTCAAACGCTGGCGAGCCAAACTCCAGTTGGCTTTGGGCCTGAGCAAGTTTAACAAGTTCAGCTTCAAGCTTTTCAAGCTTTGCTTCCAAGCTACGGACTTTTTTCTGCCGTTCGTAAAGCTGTTTGCCACTGAGTTGCACAGTTTCTTTTTTGGGAGCTTGTTGAGTAGCGGCCTTTGGAGTTGTTTCATCAGATGGATTTTGCTGAAGGCTCTTATAATAAAGATAGGACGAATAATTACCTTCGTACCGATTGATACCGGTTGGGGTCAACTCAAAAATATGGGTTGCAAGTTCATCCAAGAATGTTC
>JBAYHB010000153.1:0-2760 GCA_041666365.1 Candidatus Babeliales bacterium
CACGAAAAGGTGCTTATTTCTTCACCGAGCCTGATAAAGCTGCCGTTACCCAAGCGGTCAGCCCACTGGCCGAACCGGTGATTGCTGCACTCCGTCAACTTGCTGATGCTTACGACAATTGCACCACCTTTGATGCTGGCACGGCCGAACAGCGCTTACGCAAAACGGCCGAGGCGACAACACTGGGCGCAGGCAAATTGATTCATCCACTCAGATTCATTCTGACGGGGATGCCACAAGGCCCAAGTCTCTTCCACCTCATTGAAGTGCTAGGTAAAGAGGTTGTGGTCAAACGAATGAAAAAAGTATTGTAAGCAAACATGCAAAAAAAGAGCCTTGGTTTTCTTTAACCGAGGCTCTTTTTTTGTAGAAGTAAGTCCGTTCGTGGCGAGGAGAAGTTCCCCTCGTTCATGGATTCGAGATCCTCGCAGAGCTCATTCCCCACCACGAACGGGTTTGGGAACTTTGTCTCGAACCATACGGACTTCAATTATGAGCTCAGAGAATAACCACGCCAATAACTGTCACTTTCCATTTGATTTTTTTGTTCATATATCAGTCGTGCAATCAAATCTTTAAGTGCTGTATCAAAAATATATGGTTGCTTGTTATAAAAATTTTTCTTAATACATTCGTAATAGTTTTTATTCATGATAAATGATTTGATCATTCCTTCAAGATCATCAAGATTGCGTAGCGCCCACCCATAATCATTTTGTTCAACAAATTCTATATTGGGCCTCTCCCACGTAAGCACTGTATCTGTAGCATCAAGAATCATCGGCAGGTTCATTTGAACAGCTTCATTAATTGATCCTGGTCCAGTTTTTGTGATAAACAAATCCGATAACGACATGAGTTGAGCGATATCGTCGGTAGAAGGAACAACCGTCATACTGACTCTTAGCTGCGGCTGAAGACGTTTAAGTTTTTGTGCCAATTCTTCATTGCGGCCAACACATACAATCAGATGAACATTGAGCTCCATCGCACCTATTCTCCTGACATAGTCATACATTGCTCCAGAGCCGGCTCCTCCCATAAGCAGCATGATAGTAAATTTATTGGACTCAAGATCGGTAATTCCAAAATTGCGACAGATTATTTTTTTATTAAATTTTTCCACATTTTTCTGCATAAAACCTTCCCTTAGTGGGAACCCTATATTAAAAACACGATCATGCGGAATTCTAGCGCTAGCAAGTTGATTACGCGTAAATTCCAAATTCGACCACGTAGTAATCGCATAAGATGGATGGGTTATTCCTCTGTCCATACCCGCCAGCCAATTGGTCAAGTCTGTTTCAAGCGTCACTATAAGAAAAGGAATACCAAGCGCCTCTGCCGCCTTACAGGCCGGAAAATTGAAAAATGGAATAATTGATAAAAGAAGATCTGGCCTTTCAAGCTCAAGAAGATTCATAATCCCCTTTTTGATCTCTTCATAATTACTCTTCATAAGTGACGGCGCACCATTTTCAACCAGATAACTTGTCAGCCTTGTCCAACCCTTTTGCAGAAATAAATTGTACAATTTCTCGCCGTCAAACCCTCCACACGTAACCCTGTTTATTGGATCAAGACAGCTAAGGCATTCAACTAGATCAAGCCCACGCATATCATATTCATCACCTAAAAATGATTGCCGTGAGCGAAACGCCGATAAATGGCAAGCTCCACCTTTGCTAACGAGAACAAGAATCTTTTTTTTGTTCGAAGAATAACTACGTAGTGATTCAGCCTCCTTTTGCTCCATCGCCCCAAAGGCACTGCTGACACCCAGCATCAACCCCATGAGTAAGACACCAGCCACGCGCTTGTAGCCAAAGCCACCAAAACAATTATCGATAAGTATTTTTGCTTTCATTCGCAAACCCCCAAATTAAATTAAGAAATAACCCCCGTGCCCTAATAGAAATTATATTTATTTTAAAAACAATCGCAACCAACACCGTGAAAGCAGGGTTTGCGGACGGTTTTTTCTTATTTAATCCGGAATAGTTTCACTTTGAAATATAGCCATCGCCCAATGCCCGTGATTGGATTACACGAAGCAATCCGCAGGGCTATGAGGGGCAATGCTACGTACAATGGTTTTTTGAGCACCATATACTTTGCATATCGCCCGCATGACAGCTGAAAATGATAGACACACACATGAGAGGGACCAAGACTTGGCCGAATGATATCGATGAGCGCAACCAGGCAGCGACGAACAATGTTCATATTACTGCTTGTCCTGGGCAACAACTTTGATGCTTTGACAAAAAAAGGTTTTAAGTTGATCGAAGGTAAGACCGGTAGCTTGCTCATACACAAGCACAATGTAGGTAGCGTTTGTTGTAAAAAGCTGCTCGCCATAAAAAATCGCTTTGATCTGACGACGGATACGGTTACGATCATGTGCCTTGCCTGCTCGACGCGGGATGATAATCAGCATCTTGCCCGTAGCTTGATCAAGCCCAGTCGGTGCTGACAAAAGTTTTATCCCATTGATTCTGGCAAGCAATGTCGCACCACCAAAAGCAACATCAACTTGGGGCTTTGAAAATGAAAATAACGATCGAACTATTTTTTTCATATCGCAAACTAAAAAAGGCCACATAGTGGCCTTAAAAAACATTCTAAAAACTACTCAGAAGCCTAGGATGCTAAACGCTTACGGCCTTTTGCACGGCGACGATTAATAATCGTGCGGCCATCTTTAGTTGCCATACGTTTTCTGAATCCGTGTTTTCTCTTTTTTTTACGTATACTTGG
>JBAYHB010000154.1:0-2721 GCA_041666365.1 Candidatus Babeliales bacterium
AAACTGCCCATTTTTTAGCATCAGCGGTTCTGACTTTGTTGAGGTGTTTGTTGGTGTTGGCGCGTCTCGAGTACGTGATCTCTTTACGCAGGCACGCAAAAACGCCCCTTGTATTGTTTTCATTGATGAGATTGATGCTGTTGGTCGTCAGCGAGGCATTGGCCTTGGTGGTGGGAACGACGAGCGTGAGCAGACGCTTAATCAATTGTTGTCAGAAATGGATGGCTTTTCAACCGAGCGTGGTGCCGTTATTGTTTTAGCTGCAACCAACCGTCCCGATGTTTTGGATAAGGCATTGTTGCGTCCAGGACGTTTCGATAGAATGATTGAGGTTCCTTATCCTGATTTAGTTTCGCGGGAACAGATACTAAAAATTCATTCAAAAAACGTAAAGCTTGATGAAGCTGTTGATTTGCACAAAGTCGCGCAGGGTACACCTGGATTTAGCGGTGCTGATCTAGAAAATATTATCAATGAAGCGGCGCTTATCGCATCAAAAAACAATAAAGAATCTGTTGTCATGCAGGATTTTGAACGTGCACGCGATAAAATTATGCTTGGCGCGGAACGTAAAACAATGATTATTACGGATAAAGACAGGAAGATGACAGCGTATCATGAGGCTGGTCATACGTTGCTTAATCTCTTACTTCCTGACACAGATCCATTCCATAAAGTAACTATTATCCCACGCGGCAGAACGCTTGGTGTCTCGTGGTCACTTCCAGAGCGTGATAAATATTCACAGAATAGAAGTGAAATCGTTTCCCGCATCATCGTTTGTTTTGGTGGCATCTTGGCAGAAAAGATTGTTTTCAATGACCAAACGAGCGGCGGTTCCAATGATATTGAGAAAGCAAGCAAGTTGGCAAGGATGATGGTTTGCCGTCTTGGCATGTCTGATCTAGGCCCGATAGATTATGATTTTGCACAAGAACATCCTTATTTGGGTCGTGATATTCAGCAGAACCGTGAGTTCTCTGAGCGAACAGCCCAAAGGATCGACGAAGAGGTTGAAAAGATAGTTAAGGATTGTTTCAACAAGGGTCAGGATTTGATTAAAGGACACATCGACAAACTTGAATTACTTGCAAATACCCTGGTTGAGCGTGAAACGCTCCATGCCAGTGAAGTGTATGAGCTTCTTGGGATCCCCCCTCGAGCATCAAATAATTTAGGCGAGTGATCAGGTACTTTAAAAAAAATAGGCTTTTGCTACACTAAACAGGGCGAAATTGAAGTTTAATTTGAAAGGGCTGTGAAAAATGGCAAACATCTGTTCGGTATGTGGCAAAAAACCGCAGACCGCAAATAGCGTAAGTAACGCAAACAACAAACGCATCCGTTGGGTCTATCCAAACGTCCACGTTATGCGCTTTTCTGTCAAGGGACAGAGCAAGGTCTACAGAGCCGCCGTCTGTACCAAGTGCGTTAAAGCGGGCAAAATAGAAAAAGTTATCTAACAACGGACAACCACTGTTATAAGGGACCATATACATGGCAAATATAAAATCATCGAAGAAGCGTGCTTTGACAAATGAGAAGCACCGCGTCAAAAATGTTACTCGACGTTCAGAACTCAAGACAGCGACACGCAAATTTGCAGAAGCGCTTGAAAACAAAGACGTTGCAGCGGCAAAAGAGCTTTTGCGCGAAGTAAACGCAAAAATGGCTCGTGCCAAAGGCAAGAAGGTTTTGAAATCTAATGCTGTCGGACGAAAAATGAGCCGTCTATCCAAACGATTAAATAAAGCACAAACAGCGGCTGGCAAATAAAGCTCGGTTGAGTGTTATATATTTTTTCTAAATAAGACTGAAGAGGGTGAGGTATGATGAAGTCAAGTGAAGTGGTTTTGCTCGTAGAATCGGTTGAGGACGCGGTAAAGTTTTATGCAGAAAAACTAGCCTTCGACATTGTTGATTTGCAGGAAAGCAAAGAAGGCGGAAACACTTTGACTTCAGCTCGTCTTCGCAAGGGTAAGTGCTTTGTTCGGTTGCGTCTACCGCATGTAGAAGAACTCGCCGAATTTAGCTTCATTAAGCGTTGTGCAAGCCGATGTACCGGTTTGTATGTTGAAATGAAAAAAGGCATTGAGCGCTTTCATGAGCGTTGCCAGAAAAAGGGCGTTAAGATCGTCACCGAGCTCAAAGATCAGACAGAAGATGGTCTTAAGCTCTTTGCTATTCGAGATCCCTACGGCATACGCATTACGTTTGCTCAGCCTGTTGAAAGTTTCAAGGCACCTGTACCAACCGCGCTGCTTGGTACCACGCTTAAATTAACCGATCCATCTGGTAAGCCGCTCAAAGACAATGATGTTGTTGATGAGATGGTGAACCGTCTTAAAGATTTTGGCATCTTGCGCCGTTCGGCGAAAAAGTACGCCAAGCTTTATCTCAAGCGCGTACGAGGCGCCAAGTAAAAAAAAATGATTGTAAGATAAGCGAACAGGGACACTTGAAAAAGTTGTCCCTGTTCGCTTATCTAGTAGTGGGAGCATATAAAAAGGAGAAAGATGAAAAAATTTTCTATAGGATTAGTTCTTTTAATATTAATTAAATCATCGTCATTGTTTTGTGCGTGCATAGAGGATCAAAACAGGAGTTAGGCAACAACTTGGGAAAAAGCCTGTAGAATTCTATCAAAACGCGTGATTTCAGAATCTACTTTTTTCATCTTAGATCGTCTGATAGATTCTTCTGGCGTATCGAGCTTGTTAA
>JBAYHB010000155.1:0-2694 GCA_041666365.1 Candidatus Babeliales bacterium
ATTAACGTTGTTGTAAAGAAAACAGGCATCGTTAAGAAGATTCAGTGTATCGGCAGCAAGAAAGAGAAGATTGGCTTTTTCATTGTTATTGTTGGCTAGATTTTTGTTTGCAGCAATTTCGAGTGGAGCAGCGACCAGCGCCAGGCCCATTTGAATTTTAACTTCTGTGGTTGCAGCGGAAGCTGTGGGCGTAGTTATGATCACGCCCAAGAGGGCGGCGCACAAGACGAGAATTTTTTTGTTCACGTTATACTTCATAAAGACTCCATTTATAAAAGTCACACAGTTTACTATTCTAACCCCCCAAGAATGTTGGTGGGACGAAATTATATCACAAAATTTTTATTCGGCATACCCAACACCCAATTATTAGTTCTGCAGTATTTCGTTTTTTAAAAGACTGTTAAACTAACTATAAACCAGCTTAGCAAATCCAATTAGAAAATCAAGCGCGTGAAGTTGTCTCAAATTGAAGCAATTTGTCTCATATTTCGCAAAAAAGTGAATGTTTGATGAAGTATCAAGCTATTAAATAAGAGAATTGCTTGATACCTACCAGGCGGTTGTAAATAAAGATAACGACTAATTAGATTTCTACAGCATTAAAAAATTAAGGGTAGCTCGAAACAGCTGCCCTTTTTTGCTGGCGATCTTTTTGTGTTGCCTTTCTAGCCGGTCAGATAGTAGAGTAGGTCAAAGGTCAGGAAGAAAAACCGAGTACAAAGAGGAAGGGAAGATGGTGAAGGGTAAAAAATTAGTTTTTTGGCTGTTGTTGGTTGGATTATTACATTGTTTACACGGAGGGGAAGTGCCAGCCAGTAACGTATCGGCAGTCGCAAGGGCACCAAAGTCGTTTACACTTCTTGTCTACATGGTCAACAACAACAACCTTAATAACCAGGGCCTAGAAAATGTTAAACAAATGCTTCAGGTTAGTTCGACCCCATTTATTAATGTTGTCGTGCAGATTGATGATTTTGGTAAAATGACGTCGGCCCGCTATTTTCTTGAAAATGGCAACGCGATGCTTGATAGATCATGGCAGCATGAAGGGCTGAGTGGGTCAGCAGAAAACCTTTATGATTTTATGAAATGGGGTATCACTAAATTCCCTGCGCAGCATTACGCTGTAGATCTCTGGGGGCATGGGACCGGTGTTAAGGATCAGTCAATTTGGGGACGTATTTTTGCAGAACACAGTGATGAGTTCTATGTGCTTAATCCAGCAACTGGGCTGCTTGAACTTGATACCGAGCGTGCGCGACTGCGTATGCAACAGTTTTGTAAAGAGCCTCGAGGCGTAGCTTATAATGATGCAACGCAAGAATATCTTACGAATCAGGACCTCAAAACTGTTTTTGATAGGGTATGCACTACCCTCTTGGGTGGAAACAAAATAGATGTCGTTTTGTTTGATGCGTGTCTCATGCAGATGATCGAAGTCGCCTCACAAATAAAAGATTCTGTTCGCTTTATGGTTGGCTCGGAGAATGTTATCCCTTCTAAGGGGTATGACTATGTAGCGTTATTGAGGCCTTTTTTAATGGGTTCGATGAGCCCTGAGGATTTTGCCCGACATGCCGTTGAAAGCTATGCACTCACGTACGGGCGGACGCATGCCGATTATACGCTCTCGGCGGTTATGCTGAGTGGTTCTCAAGTACTTGAACAAAACATACGTCAGATGTCCGACTGTTTGGCGACACTCATAAAAACCAAAAAGTTTTTTGCGACCCTGAGAAGTATTCGCGAATCATACAATAAAACGACAGAATTTTTTGATGAAGATTACATTGATATGCTCCATTTTTATAAAAGCCTCCTGAATGGCTGTGGACAGATGAAAGATTTTACGGTAGCTCAACCATCGTCAGATCAAAAACTCTCTTTTTTTAACTTTGGAAACTATGACCGTACGCTGAATCGTTTAAAAGAGGTACTTGAAAAGGGGGTAGCCATCTTAGAAACTATGCCGCTACGTAATCTTGCTGGACGGAGATTCCCTTGTGCGTCGGGTATATCGATGTATTTTCCCAAAAATGGTATTCATAGGTCCTATGAGCGAACGGTTTTTGCTCAGACAACGCAGTGGGCCAAATTTTTAAAGGATTACCAGGAACGTTCTCATGATGAGGATACGAGTTGTTGTTGTTGATTCAGTAGGTTTTGCTACACTCGAGCAATGTTAAATTTTGCCCTTGGAGTATGAAAAAATTATGGAACCTACAGAAAAAAATAATCGCCAAGCATGTGTTACCGCGTATCTCACGTATCTGGCAAAATGCCCCAAGGGCTTTGTGTTTATTGATCAAGGAGAACAGGCTATGAATAATCTCTGTCCACAGGCATCTGCCAAGCCGTGCGTTGCATCAGGCAAACAGGCTGAACTTGTTGCATTATTTGAGCCCTACAAGCAGTGCCAAAAATGTCCATTGGGGCTCCTTGGGAGAACTCAGGTCGTTTTTGGTGTCGGTAATCCTAACAGCCCCCTCATGTTTGTTGGCGAAGGTCCAGGGCGAGATGAAGACAAATTAGGCCAACCGTTTGTTGGCCGGGCCGGGCAACTTTTGACGAAAATTATTGAAGCAATGGGCTTTACGCGTGATGATGTCTATATTTCTAACGTCGTAAAATGCCGGCCACCAAGCAATCGTGTTCCACTTCCCGATGAAAGTGATACCTGTAAAAACCTTC
>JBAYHB010000156.1:0-2667 GCA_041666365.1 Candidatus Babeliales bacterium
CAATCTGCAAGCGGTTCGTCAAGATGATAGACCATTTTTTCATACAGCTGAAAAGCTTCTTGTTCTGTTAGTATCATTTCGTGATGATCAGTGGTAAATTGCTCAGCAATCAGGCGAGCCCAGTCTAATTCATTGTCTGCACCGTCATTAAAGGCAATGGTAAATGTCTTGACGGGTGATGAAAAACGAGACATCAACGCAACATTTAAACTTGAATCAAGCCCACCAGAAAGAAACGCTCCAAAAGGAACATCCGACCCCATTCTTTTTTCAATTGCAGCAACAAGCGCGGTTCTTATTGCATCAACACAGACGACTTCATTATGGTATTCTTTTTTTTCTTGTTGCAAGCATGGCACCACAGGGCTATACCATTCGACAAAAGAGATTTTTTTAGATGCATCAACACAGGCATAAAAACCCGCGGGTAATTTGTATACACCTTCAAAGATCGTATACGGTGCGGGGCTAACCATAAACGTGAGGTAATGATACATGGCGATGTCAGAAAATTCTTTACTCATCCATGGGAGCTGCCACAAAGCTTTTATTTCTGAAGCAAAACTTATGATGCCTGACTGCAATGAAAAATAGAGAGGCTTGACCCCGATGCGGTCGCGAATTACATAGAGGCGACGCGCTTGCAGGTCATACAACGAAATTGCAAACATCCCATCAAGACGGTGTAAACAATCAATCCCCCATATTTTATATGCATGTAAAATAACTTCGGTATCAGACTGTGTTACAAACACACATCCTTTGTCGATCAACATCTTACGCAATTCATGATGATTATAAATCTCGCCATTGAAACAAATAATGACGGTAGCCTCTTTGTCCATCATCGGCTGCATGGCGGTATCTGAAAGGTCGATAATACTTAGCCGCCGAAATGCCAAACCAATTTCATGTTCTTGATTGACCCAAATCGCATCTCCATCAGGCCCACGATGAGCAAGCGCTTGGTGCATACGTGATAAAAGTTCTTTATCAACTTTAAACCCCTGCTGCGATAGATTCATATAACCGGCAAAGCCGCACATAGCAGTCTCCTTACATTACACTTGCTGCATGCCCTTTATTTGTTTGGCACGTAGCATGTTGTGCTACCGCACGATTCACTGCCTGACGAGCAGATATCATGGCAACGTCCATATTGATATAGGTATGGAGCCCATTTCTCCCCATCAAAAATAAATTTTCAAAGTGCGCTAAGTAATCAAGCACGCATGTAAGATTCTGTTTGTACTGCTGATCATAGACTGGATAGGCCTCTGGCGAGCGCAGCACCATGCCATCGAGCACTAATTTTCCCGGCACTATTCCTATTTTTTCCAGATCATTCTTTGCGTGCTTAATCAACACATCATCGGAAGAAGCCCATAATGCATCACCGGTAAATGCTGGATATTCAAGCGTTAATGCCGTGTGGTCAGGGGCATCAACCATTTTTATTGAAAAGTTATTTATATTATTTATGCGCGCAAGACGAACATCTTTGTCATGAATGTATAACCAATGATCTGGAGACAACGCTTGTTTTTGTATGATTAAATTTACTGTAATCAAATCTCGATACACTAATCTGCGCGCAGCGGCAATAATAGCTTCAGGAGCGCAAGGATCAAGCGCTAAAACGAGGTTGCGCAATGGCATAGTAGAAAAAAAAGAATCTGCAGGATAGGTATGCAAGTGTTGTGCATACGCAGATGTAGATGTTTTAGAAGATGATACCTCATGCGTCATGACAGCACGCAAACGGTTTCCATCGTGCTCAATACTTACCACTTCTTCTTGTAAGCGAAGGTGCAATCTCTTCTTTGGGATCTGAGTTATAAAGCGATCCCACAATGTTCCAGCACCAAGCGCCGGGTAATAAAAAATATCGCTTTTTGCATCGAACATTTCATTAGCTGTATTTTTTTTAACCCAACGAGCAAAAAATGCTTGTACAATTGCCTTAGACAATGAAAAACTTTTTATTCGCTGGCTTGCCCACTCTGACGTGATGCTATCACATGAAATGCCCCACTGCTTTTCTGTATAGGTTTTGAAAAAGTGAGAAAAGAGACGGATCCCAAAGCGATTCACTATAAAATCCCGAAAGGTTACGACTGGCTTGATAGGAAATAATTGAGCTTTAAAATAGCTAAGGGTGCATGTTATACACTCCCAGAGACCGAGTCCAAAAATGGCATTCAATGGCCTGAGGGGATAATAAAAAAACTTCTTACGATAATAGAGGCGCGTAAATCGTTTGCGCTCAAGACAATCGTTACCCATAAGATGCTTCCACTCGCGCTCTATTTCTGGATGATTTGTAATAAAATGATGCGGGCCAATATCAAAGCGGCACCCTTTATAATCAAGCGTTTTAGAAAGCCCTCCAACAACCTTATCACGCTCAAGCAGCGTAACGTAATATCCCTCTTTGGTTAACGCATCTGCCGCAGTAAGTCCGGCAGGCCCGGCTCCAATAACAAGTGCCTTCTTGCTCTCCCTCACGCTCTCACCTTTTTTTAAAAAACAGATAATGCCAGAACGCCACTGCCACCATAATTAAAAAGCATTCGATTGGCAAACGTAACCTGGCAAAACCACATAAGCATGACAAACCTATAAAAACACCAATAAATGGCCCGATCAAAAAAGCAATGCGTCGCC
>JBAYHB010000157.1:0-2576 GCA_041666365.1 Candidatus Babeliales bacterium
GGTGCGTTGGGGTGTTAACGCAGATGATGGGTGATGTTTCACTCAACCCATACCCTTCTAAGATTGTCATGCCCAGGAGCGCCCACTGTTGTTCAAGTTCAGGATCAAGTGGGGCTCCACCGCAGGCGATGAGTGTAAGTTTACCACCAAGTGATTGGTGAATTGATCTAAAAAGTAAGCGCCTAATGAACGTGCTTTTTATGCGCTTGGCTATGCTGAGGGCACAATTGAACGAGTGCTGTTTGCCCTGTTGCTCGACGGCAAGTTCAATCTTTGACATGAGTATTTTTAAAAACTCAGGCACGGCAATTATTTTTGTAATTTTGTATTGGCAAGCAAGGTCGCGAATCGCTGATGGGCTGTGGGCGTATACGATGGTGGCTTTAACGGCGAATGGAACCAAGAAGCCAACCGTTTGTTCAAAAATATGGCTGAGCGGAAGAATCGATAATGCCCGTTCACCCCCCTCCTTCAGCGGTATAACCTGCTTGGTAGCCATGACATTGGAATAGAGATTTTTGTGTGAGAGCATGACGCCCTTTGGAGTTCCTGTCGTTCCTGAAGTGTAGAGGATTTCAATGATATCGTCAGGGGTAGTTTCAGCTTCCATTGACGTTTCATAATGATAGGATGCAACGATATCGGGGAGCTCTTCAATGGTGTAATTTGTAATGTTAGCCAGACCAACGCTCGTATCCTTCGACGGGCTCAGGACGAGTGGTTGATTGTGTTTATTAGTGTCTGTTTGTTTGGTTCGCTCATGGTGAGCATGTCGAACCATATGAGTGTCCAATGGATGTGTGATCGAAGTAAAAATAATTTTGGCTTCTGTTTGTAGTGCAATGCGCTCAATAATTTCTTTAGAACTCTGTGTGGTAATCGGAACAATGCGGCAACCTTTTAAAATGGTGCCCCAAAATACACACCCCCAGTAAGGTGAGTTAGGTGCGTAGATAAGAACCGCGTCACCTTTTTTGAGCCCATGGTGAGCGAGAAGCGCTGCGACGCCTTGGGCATAGGTTAAAACGTCCTGATAGGTCAGGGTGATTGTTCGATACCCGAGTTTCATAATGAGTGCTGGTTTATTTGGACATTGCACGGCATTGGTTTTGAGAAGGGCGGTTAATATCATATAATTTTTTCATGGTTAAAGCGGTTGAATGAATTACCATAGGCGTAACTGTACGTGGATATTCGTGCTTTTGTCAATAATAGGGAAAAAGAACTTTACTTGTTTTGTCTTGCAGTTTAAAATTGCAACTCTCTCTTTTTTTGCGTTTTATATCATGTGTTTTTTTACATTTATTACTCATTGGATTCATCTATGAAAAAATCATTATTGTTGGCAGCGCTCGTTTCTCTTCAAGGGTTAGTTTGTTTTGGGGCAGAGGTAAGGTCCGATTTTAAGAAGAAGAGTGCCATTCCTCTTTACGCAGAAGGAAAGAAGTGGAGCCCGGTGCTTCAGGCCGTTCTTAATAACGATGAGAATGAATTGATAAGGTTACTGAATGGCCATGAACCGCAAGATTTGGCGGCAGGTGATGTCAATGGAGCAACTCCACTGCATCATGCTGTATTCAACGGGAATGATAAATTCGTTCGAATGTTGATAGCGCATAGGGCTCCTGTTGATGCCAAAGACAAAGATGGAGATACACCTCTGCATTACGCCGCAAAGCTTGGGAGAGCTGAAGCTACGAGATTGCTTTTGGGGAACAACGCAGCGATTGATGTAAAAAACAATCAAGATAGGACCCCGTTGCATCTTTCAGCAGTTTTTGGAAAAAACGAGATTGCCAAGTTGCTCTTGGATAAGAATGCATCAATCGATGTAAAAGATAATAATGGCTTGGAACCATTGCATTGTGCAACACAACATGGGCATTTGGCGGTAGTGGAAACTTTGATGAAGTATAGTGCAAATATTAATGCGAAAAACGGTGATGGTAGAACCCCATTATATCTCGCGGTAGTGGGCCATTATCCAGAGATTGTAAAGATTTTGTTGGAAAAAGAGAGGGATTTATCTGCGGTTGATTATCTTGGTTATTCATTGTTACACACAGCGGTTATAGTCGGTGGAGATGGTAACAAAAAAAGTGGAGATGGTAACGAAAAAATAAGCTGCGAAATAATAATGAAATATCTTATTGAGGCATTCAAGAAAGAAGGCAAGTCGCTGGACGGTGGCGATAAAGACGGGAGAACCCCTTTATATTTTGCAGCATCGCTTGGAAGCGTTGACATGGTAACGATCTTGGTTGATAGCGGATCATCGATCAATAAACAAGATCTAAATGGTCGGACTCCATTGCATATAGCGGCAGCCAATGGTCATTTAGAGGCTGTAAAATTTTTAGTGGACCGAAAAGCCGACGTTAATGTAAAAGATACAGCCGGTTTGACTGCATTGCATATGGCGGCAGCCAATGGTCATTTAGAGGTTGTAAAATTTTTAGTGGGACGCGGCGCGCATATTGGTGCAGTTGACAATGATGGCAAAACGGCATTGGTGCTGGCACAAGAAAATAAGGAGAACAAGGTAGTACAATTTCTTACCGCTAGCGGAGGCAACA
>JBAYHB010000158.1:0-2539 GCA_041666365.1 Candidatus Babeliales bacterium
ATTTTTTTAGAATAGGCGGTACTCATTCATTGGAAGTTCAGTTTTTGGACGCGATATGGGGTTAGGTTGCTTCATACTTATTAGCTCTACTATTTTCATATGGTCATTCCCAAAAGCAAGGCCTGAAGGCGTATATCCTTGTTCATCCTTAATCCTGCGACGAGCGCCTTTACGAAGAAGGAATTGGACAACCTCTGCATGGCCATTTAGGGCTGCGTAGTGCAATGGGACTCTGCCAAACATATCAGGAGAGTTTATAGTTGCCCCTGCTTTGATAAGTAAAACGACTACGTCATAAAGATTGTTGCGTGCCGCATAATGCAAAGGAGTTGCGCCGAGTTCATCAAGAACATCTACAATTATCCCTGGTTTACCAAGTATAGTTGCGACTAATTCGCTGCAATCAATCAGCTGTTCGGCGCTAAGCTCGCGACGCTCAGTTTTACAGATAGCATGTAATAATGTTTCGCTTTTACCTGGTACCAGAGCGTTGACATCTCCCGTTTTGAGCACTTCCATTACTATTTTTTCATTAATCGCTCCCCACAGGGTGTTTGGAATATGCGTGAATGCTGCAAAAAGAAGTAGCCAAGTAATTTTTTTCATAAAAACACTCTTTCATTGGATTTGAATTAAAACGTTGCATTGCGTTAAGGTTGTGCAAGTCTATCAAGCTTTTTTTAAAATACAATTAAAGACTGATTGGATTTCTGTTTGAATATAAGGTTGTTTTTTATGTTCGCTTAAAATGCTTCTCGATAACTGAACGTCCAAGCGTCCAAATTGTTGGGCGGCCATGAACGCAGATAAAGCGCTTTTCTGTTTTTGCCAAGTCGGTAATTAGTTTTTGCATCTCTTTCTGAGATAAAACATCCCCAGCTTTTACCGCAGTCTTGCACGCCATGTGGCTATGCATGTGTTCATTAAGCCGTCTGCTGAATTCTACATGTTCAAGCTCTTCGTGCTCTTCGATAAATGTTGCTGCGTGCACAATTAATTCTTTGAGGGATTGATTGCTGATACGTGGTGGGGATGTTTTGATAACAAGTTCTGTCTGCCCAAACTGCTCGATAATGATCCCCTGGCGAGCGAAAAAATCTTGTTCTTTAAGAACGCGGGCAACTTGGTGCTCTTGTAGTTTTACAATTTCTGGAAACATCAGGGCCGTGCCTTCTTTGTAGTCAAAGTTTTTTGCAAATTCTTCATACAAAATACGTTCGTGTGCGGCATGTTGATCAACCATAATAAATTCATCGTTGTGCTGAATGAGAATGTAGGTTGAAAAAAGTTGTCCGATGATTGTGCCTTCAAGGTTGTCAGTTGTTGTGGGTTCGGAGAATGATGTTTGTTGGTCGAATGACGAGGGGAAGTCCTGGATCCCGGATCGGCCTGCGCGCCATAGCTCTGGCGACGGCGGGAGTCCGGGATGACATGGCGATAGGACCTGATCAAAAATTTGATTGGGGAATACAGATGAGGGTGCAAAGTGAGGCTGTTGAAGGTGGCCAATTTCGATAGTGGGTGCTGATTGTCTGGATCCCTGGTCGGAGTCAGGGATGACAAAAGAAGGGCGTTGATTAATATAGTTTTGTGAGTGCTCGTGATACTGCATAAAAACATTGTCGCCCGATGCACTAATCTTTTGTGTCGTGAACTGTTCAAGTGTTCCCTGTACTGCTGCTGTGATAATTTGTTCAACTATGCCTGGCCGGGCAAAGCGGACCTCTTCTTTTTTTGGATGAACATTAACATCGACGAGTGCTACATCGATCGTAATAAAAATAAATGCTGCAGGAAAACGGCCTTGAGGCAAGACATTTAAATAGCCTTTCAGCAATGCTTTTGCCAGTTCATTATTTTTTACCCAACGATTGTTAACAAAAAAGAAAAGAAGATCGCGGCCGTAGCGATAATAGCCAGGTTGAGAAATATATCCGGTCAGCGTAAATGGATAGTCAGGATGTTGCTGAATCGGGTTGATTGATAAAAGATTATCGGCAAAGCCAAAATCCCAGAGTTGCCCACCACGGTCTTTTGCTTGAGCAACAGCGGGGGCATTCAAGAGCAACTTGGTATCATGAAATATTTTAAAACTTATCTGGGGGTTACTCAGACAAAATGCATTGACCAGTGATGTGATCTGATTAAGTTCGGTTGCATCTTGTTTAAGAAATTTTTTACGTACGGGCGTGTTATAAAAAAGATCAGCAACCGTTAAATCGGTTCCTTCAGGGCATGCACAAGGCTCTTCTTTAATAAGTGTTCCGGCGGTGTAATCAATGCGAATGCCAAGATTAGTATGATCAGTGCGTGTTATCAAGGTAACGTTGCTGACAGCGGCAATGCTTGCAAGGGCTTCACCTCGGAACCCAAACGTGCTGATTGATTCCAAATCATTAAGGGACGTGATTTTACTTGTTGCATGGGGGGCAAAGCAGAGGTGTGCATCATCGGGTGACATGCCACAGCCATTATCAACAATACGAAGTAATTGCTTGCCAGCTTTTTCAAGATATAGGGTGATGGCGGTTGAGCCGGC
>JBAYHB010000159.1:0-2515 GCA_041666365.1 Candidatus Babeliales bacterium
CTGCTTGATATTCTTTAACTATGGGAATAGAGCTTTTAAATGGATCGGGAACGACCGACGAAACGATAATGTTGATGCCGCGTGATTTCTGAAGTGTTTTTTGAACAGCAAAAAGCGGTGAAAGTCCCAAAAAGGCGCAGCGGTGCATGCCATGGTTGATCATCTGGCTGATAAAATTATAGGTTGGCCGGGCGCCAGATGCACAGATGATTGCGTTGGGCGCGCCGTTGATGATTGAGGTAATTGCCTGGGAAATATTGACGGTATTTTCTGGGTATGCTCCCAGTGCTGCTGGTACGAGTCCATAATCGTTGAGCACCTTTTTAAATTGCGTTAAAATCCCATCACCAAAATCGCTTGCTTCATAAAAAAGGGCAATTTTGCGGTAGTTGAGCGTGTTAACTGCGTAATTGATTAATGCCTGCAATTCTTCATGGTATGACGCGCGTAGGTAGATGCTGTTGCCTGCGGTCTGACTGCGTAGTTCATCAAGCCCTTCAAGGGGGAAAAACGAAGCCCAGTTGCCATTGTGCATCTGTTTTTCAAGCGCAACAATCATTTTAGTGCCAAAAAGATTGAGTAGAGCAGGGGATTGTTTACGAAGTTCCTGTAGGTCTGTGCGAGCACGTTGAGCATCGGTGTTATTATCAAGAAAAAAATAGGTAAACAGCGGTAGGGAATGAGTGGAAACTTCTCGTTTGAGTTTATCAAAATAGAGGTTAGTGCCGAATTGCACCTGTTTGCCGGTGATGGCAATCTCGCCATGCAAGGGGAGCGTTGCTGCAACGGCATATTCGTTGCGGTTGATTACTTTTTTATGCGGAATTGTTTTGGTACAGAGTTTAGTTGTAGTGCCTGCTGATTGCTTGGTCGGCGCCGCCAGCATTGTTGGAATGATATGGATTCTTTTGGTGACGGTTGTTGTTTGAGGCGATGGTTCCGGCGACGTTGTGCAGAGTGCTGCGCCATAACAAAGGATGATTTGGAGGATGGAGGTGGTCTTCATTACTAACCCATTCTTAGTATCACGGGTGATTAATTTACTCCACCTACTCTGCCCGGCTTTAGTGCCGTAAGTCAATAGTTCTGAGGAAAACGCCAAACATAGGCAAAAAGACCGCTGGGCCGGTGACGTTTGGTCAAAATTGTGGTAGGGTAAAAAGGTCGTCGGACGTTGTAATTGGGCAATCAATTTTTGTGGGGAGCGTTGGGGTTTTATGGCTAAGGGATCTATCAGAATTATCGGGGCAAAAGAACACAATCTTAAATCAGTTTCAGTCGATATTCCAAAAGAGTCATTGGTTGTTATTACCGGACCATCAGGGTCGGGTAAAAGTTCGCTGGCGCTTGATACGCTGTATGCGGAAGGACAACGTAGGTACGTTGAGTCCCTGTCATCCTACGCCAGGCAGTTTTTGGGTATCGCCAAGCGTCCCGATGTTGAACGTATTGAAGGGCTGTGTCCTGCTATCGCTATCGACCAAAAAACCGTTGGCTATAACCCACGTTCTACTGTAGGAACCATCACCGAAATTTACGATTATCTACGCGTTCTGTTTGCCCGTGCCGGTACCCCGCACTGCCCATCGTGTGGCAAAGTTATTCAAGCGGCGTCACCAGAACGCATTACCACAACCTT
Source organism: Candidatus Babeliales bacterium (assembly GCA_041666365.1). GTDB lineage: Bacteria > Babelota > Babeliae > Babelales > RVW-14 > JBAYHB01. Next base: position 1,640 of record JBAYHB010000159.1, read on the forward strand.
ACTCCAAAAATTTACGGGCCAAGTTGTTACGATCGCAGCGCCCGTTGCCGTACAAAAAAAAGGCGAGTTTCGCCATGAGCTTAAGCGTTATTTTGAAAGCGGCTACCATCGGTTTGTTATCGATGGCAAAGAATTTCGCTTTAAAGAGATGCAGGAAATTGAAAATCTTAACTTATCCAAAACCTACAAACATACGATCAGCGTTGCCATTGATAAAATTGAGATTAGCCAAGATGAGGGCGTACGCCTGCAAGAAGCCATTGAAAAGGCATTTACGCTCAACGGTGGCCTTTGTAGCGTGATTAGCCAGGATAAAAAAGAATCTATGTATTCATCCAAGCGCATCTGTTTGGACTGTGTCCGGTCGTTTCCAGAACTTGAACCTCGTTTCTTTTCATTCAACTCTCCCATTGGTGCATGTAAACAGTGCCATGGCCTTGGTGCGGTCTATGATTTTTTCAGTACCGACAGTGCCTCTGAAACATCATCGTTTTACTTTAAACTTGATAAGCATGAACAGGCCTGTAGCTCATGCGGCGGCAAACGGCTCAATGATGAAGCGCTTTCAGTAAAAATTAATGATAAAAATATTCACGACTTTTGTAGCATGTCAGTCCAAGACCTGCTTGCGTTTTGCCAAACCCTTGTTTTAGAAGGTGAATTGCAAGAAATTGCTGCGCCTCTTCTGCGTGAAATTAAAAATAGATTAACATTTTTGGACAATGTCGGCCTTTCATACCTTACCCTTGCTCGTAGTGCTCGAACGCTTTCAGGTGGTGAAGGCCAGCGAATCCGTTTGGCAACACAAATTGGGTCATCGCTCAGTGGTGTTGTTTATATTTTGGACGAGCCCAGCATTGGTTTGCACCAGCGCGA